>CAIQGU010000160.1 GCA_903871435.1 uncultured Burkholderiales bacterium
CCGCCCGGCGACACCTGTTTCACCAAAACCGTGGTCTCGGCCACCTCGGGACCCAAGACCGCGTCGCTGGCCGCGGGCTGGGACGAGCGGCAAAACTTTGCCACCTGGTACTCGTTTTACCGCACGCGCCATCTGGCTATCGCTTCGTCGGCGGCCATTGCCATGTCCGATTCTGGGCTGGGCTCGGCGCGCGTGGCGTGGCAGGCGCTCAACACCTGCAACAGCTTTCTCAACACGACGGCAAGTTGCAGCGGCTGGGATCCCAGCACCAGCGCTGTGGACAACCGGCTGCGCACCTTCGTCGACACGGCCACATCCACGCATCGCTCCGATTTTTTCTCCTGGCTGTTTCGGGTGCCGGCATCGTCCACCACACCGACGCGGCTGGCCTGGAATCGCGTGGGTGAGTATTTCCGCACCAAGGGAGCGGATAGCCCGTACGGCATCGACCCCAACAACGGGTCCACGTCCACCACCGAACTGGCCTGCGTTAATAATTTCCAGATCACCATGACCGACGGGCAGTGGAACACCTTCGACGAAAAAGTCGGCGGCAACACCTTCACCACCTTCTGCGGTACCGGCACCTGCGGCAACGAAGACAACACGGCGCGCACCTTGCCGGATAAGACGCCTTACGCGCCTTCGCCTACCGTGGCGTCGTCCACCTCCATCTACAGCGATCTGAATTCTGGCGGCCTGGCCGATATCGCCTTCTATTACTGGGCCAACAACCTGCGCCCGGACCTTCCCGGATCGGCCACCGCCGTCAAGGCCTACACGCTCGACACCAGCACCAACAACCCCATTACCGGCAAAACCGACGCTGCGTGGCCCTACTGGAACCCGCGCAACGACCCGGCCACCTGGCCGCACATGGTCAACTTCACCATCGGTGTGGGGCTTACGGGTTACCTCACCCTTCCCGGCTTGTACTGGTACCAGGATTCGTTCGGCGCCATGCCCATCGGCGGCGCGCTCAACGGCAACGGCTATTCCAATCTGCTGTCGTTTGCCAGCGTCTGCACAGACCCCAACAACATGCCCGCCAAGCCGGCGTGCAACTGGCCCACCATCAGCCCCAACGGCGGCGGTTCCACCTCAAGCAGCGGGCAAAGCGCGGGCGGCAACCCCGGCAACGTGTACGACCTCTGGCACGCCGCCATCGACAGCCGCGGCGAGGCCTTCAGCGCCGAGTCGCCCGGTGACCTGGTGGCGGCGCTCAAGCAGATCGTCAACCGCATCGAGGGCCAGGCCACCGGCGCCAGTGGCGCCGCCGGCAGCACCAGCTCGCTCACCACGTCCACCGCGCTCTATGTAGGCACGTATACCGCCACCGACTGGCACGGTACGTTGCTGGCCTGGGCCCTTGCGGCGCCGGGCACGGCCAACGCGGGCGCCATCCTGACGCCGCCCTTGTGGAACACCGATAACCCCGGCAGCATTCCCGTCGCCACCAGCCGTCACGTGTTTACCTCCCTGGCCAGCACCCCTGCGCCCGGCAGCACGGCCACGTTTACCCCCAGCGGCAATCCCTTCAACGCTACGGATACCAATCTGCTCGCCTCGCCGCTCTGGGGCCTGCTGGCCACCAGCGCCGGCGGCGATGCCGCCAACGTGGTGAACTACTTACTGGGCAGCGTTACCGATGAATCCCCCAACGGCCTCAAATACCGCCCGCGGCCCATCAGCAAGCTGGGCGATCTGGTCGACTCCAATCCGGTCTATAGCTACAACGAGAATTTTGGCTACCAGGTGTTGGAAACCGGCAGCAATCCGGAAGCGGCTGCCAGCTACCTTACCTACGTGACCAAGACCAAGTCGCAAACCGGCCGGCCGGCCATGGTGTACGTGGGTGCCAACGACGGCATGCTGCATGGCTTCGACGCCACCGCCGGCAGCAGCACGCTCGGTGTCGAGAAATTTGCCTACATACCGCACAGCGTGGTGCCCAACCTGCCACAACTGGCCAACCCCAACTACGCGCACCGCTTCTACGTGGATAGCACGCCCTACGTGGGTGACGCCTTCCTCAACGGCGCGTGGAAGACCGTGCTGGTCGGCGCCACCGGCGCGGGCGGCAAGGGCGTGTTCGCCCTGGACGTGTCGCTGCCGCAAAGCTTTGGCGCGAACAACGTGCTTTGGGACATGGACGGCACGGCAGCGGCCGGCACCCTCGCCAGCTATGGCAACAGCGACCCGGACCTTGGCTACACCATCGGCCAGCCCACCGTGGTGCGGCTCAACGACGGCAACTGGTATGCCGCTTTCGGCAACGGGTACTTGAGCACCAACGCTTGCCCGGTGCTCTATCTGGTGCGCCTGGATAGCGGCAATCTCGCGCAGAAGATCTACGCCCAGGGTGCAGCGGGCGTGGCGTGTAGCGCCGCCAATGGCCTGGGTTCGCCCGCGCCGCTGGACATCGACGGCAATGGCACCACCGACTACATTTACGCGGGCGACGTGCTGGGCAACCTGTGGAAGTTTGATGTGCATTCCACCAACAACACGGTCTGGGGCATGGCCACGCTGACGGGCCAGACCGCGCCTGGCCGGCTGTTTGCCGCTGCAACGCCGGGCGCCACGCCCACGCCCCAGGCCATCGTGGGCGCGCCCAACCTGGGGCTGGGACCCAATGGCGTCATCGTGTACTTCAGCACCGGGCACTTCTTTGCCACGGGCGACACCTCCGACACCAGCACGCAGACC
>CAIQGU010000161.1 GCA_903871435.1 uncultured Burkholderiales bacterium
CGGGGCGGGTGCTCTGGGTCGCCCTGATGGCCGCCGTGCTGGCGCCAGCCGCGGCAGCCGAGCCACCCGATGCCCACCAGGCGCTGCTGGCGCGCGCCCGCGCGCTGGAACTCGCTACCCCTTATGTGCCGCCGCCGGGCGATCCGATGGAGCATTACGCATCCGGCTACGCCAAGATCCTGTGCTCCTCCGTCTTCATCTCGGGGCTGGACCCGGACTTTGCCGCAGAAAATGTCGGGTATTTCACCGCGCCCTACGAGGTGCGCCGGCAGCTCGGAAACCTGCGGATCGACCGGGCGAAGCGCTCCGTATCGGTGACGATGCCCAATGGCACGGTGCGCACCGCGTTGCAGGTGGGCAGCCAGGGATGCGTGACGCTGCCGGTGGGCAAGTCCCAGGTTTTTTTCACGCCCAGCGTGGTGGCCGCTGCCCTGCCCGACCCCGCTACCCAGCCCTGGCCGATGGGTGACGCGCTGCCGGGTACGCCCTTGCCAGCCGGACTGGACCGTGCGCGTCTCGATAGTGCGGTTGACGATGCCTTCGATCCGGCCGCCATGACCGCAGCCGTGGTGGTTACCTACCAGGGCCGAATCATTGCGGAGCGCTACGCCCCCGGCATATCCGCCAGCACGCCGCTGGAGAGCTGGTCGATGGGCAAGAGCCTCGCGGGAACCTTGCTGGGCGTGCTCATGCAGCAGGGCGCCTACACGCTGTATCAGCCGGCGCCGATACCGGAATGGCAGACGCCCGGGGACCCGCGCGCGGCGATACGCATCGCCGACATCCTGCACATGTCCAGCGGACTGCGCATCCGCGCGCCGCTGGATCCGGACTACGACAAGAACGGCCCGTATGCCGACCACTACTACCTGTACACGGGCAGCGTCGACTCCTTCCACTACGCAGCAACGCGGCCGCTGCAATGGCCGCCCAACACGGTAGGGCGGTACCGCAACACGGACCCGGTGCTGACCAACTATCTGGTGCGGCTTGCCGTGGAGAAACGCGGCCAGGATTACCACTCCTTTCCCCAGCGGGCCTTGTTCGACAAGCTGGGCATACGGCACATGGTGCTGGACACGGATCCCTACGGTAATTTTCTTACGCAGGGTTATGAACAAGGTTCGGCGCGCGACTGGGCGCGGATCGCCAATCTGTATCTGCAGGACGGTGTGTGGAACGGCGAACGCCTGCTGCCGCCGGGCTACGTGGACTTCGTGCGCACGGTGGCGCCCGCCTGGCAGGCCGATGGCCGGCCCATCTACGGCGGGCTGTTCTGGGTCAATGGCGACGACACCTTTCCGGCACCGCGCAATCTCTTCTACATGGCGGGCGTGGGCGGCCAGTATGTGCTGATACTGCCCGAGCGCCAGCTGGCGATCGTGCGGCTGGGCTACTACAAGGGCGAGGCTGCCGCGGATGCGGCGCTGGGCAAGGCCGTAAAGGGAATACTCGATGCGCTGCCGCCGGCGGCACAATGACGATGACGGATTCGGGCGGCGGTCCAGCGCCGGCACTTTCCACCGGCAATCGGCGGGCGATGCGCTCGATCGCCGTCTTCGAGGGCGTGAAGGGCGTGCTGGCTATTGCGGCGGCGCTGGGCCTGTTCAGCCTGCTGCATCACGACCTGCATCACGTGGCAGCGACGCTTATCGGCCACTTCGGGCTGAGTCCGGGAGATCACTACCCTTCCCTTCTGCTCCACTACGCCGATCTCGTCGAAGACACCAATCGGCGCACGCTGGCGCTGCTTGCCATTGCGTATGTCGCGGTGCGGTTCGCCGAGGCCTACGGCCTGTGGCACGAGCGGATCTGGGGGCAGTGGCTGGCGGCGTTCTCGGGCGCGATCTATGTGCCGTTTGAACTGGAGCATATGGTGTTCAAGCCGACGATAGTTGGCGGCGTGGTGCTCTTTGCCAATGTGGCTATCGTGACTTACCTGGGGGTGGAGCTTTGGAGGGAGCGCAAGGCGGGGAGATCGGGGAGCGTTTGAGCGTTTGAGCGTTTGAGCCGATGTGCCCGCGAGCCCCGGCTGCCCGGCGCCCGCTTTGGCCCCGGGGGTCGCGGTCGGCCCTGCGGGCCGACTTCGCTGCGCTGCTCACAACGGGGGCGCACGGCCGCTGCTCGCCGGTGAGCTTGCCCGTAAGGTGTCTTCCTAAAATCACCGACGTTACTCGCGCAGATCTTTCGCGACAGACTCAACGCAAATGGAGACATCGAGCCGAAGTTGCGGCCGAACCCGCTGCGCGTCACCTGGTATTGGCGCAGCTTCGACTCCGACACGGCGAGCACCCATGGCCACATAGAATCCTTCCGCATTCGGATCAGCATCGATGGCCATCTCGCGCACGCCCTGCGCAGCCAGCAGCGCCTGCGCATGGCGCAGCAGGGCCCGCCCGGCGCCGCGTCCCATGCAAGCCGGATCTACCCAAAGGTGATCGAGCAGAGGCGGCTGCGTGTTCAGGTCAAGTTGGACGAATCCAGCTATACCGCCATCGGTTTCAGCGACGAAACTTGGAGCGCGCAGAAGTGAATCCGGCGATATCGTGAGTTCCTGATCCCAGCGCGTCAGTTGCGCGTCGTCGTACCCCCAGTGCGCCTTGGCCGCGCGGGCAATGCGGCTCAGGATCGGCGCTTCATCAGGTACTGCCACACGAATGCGCATACCGGCTCACTCCATTCCTACGGGGCAGGAGGCTCTGCCCAGTCGGAAAGCGGCGGGCACGAGCAGACCAGATTGCGGTCGCCGTGCACATTGTCGACCCGCGCCACCGGCGGCCAGTACTTGCGCCGGCGCAATGCCGGTGTGGGAAAGGCCGCCACTTCGCGCGAATAGCTGTGCTCCCA
>CAIQGU010000162.1 GCA_903871435.1 uncultured Burkholderiales bacterium
GACGGGTCGGCGGAGCGCCCTGTTCCACCCTATTTCAACGACGCTGCGTATTGCGCCGCGATGGACGCCGCCGTTCACGCCAATGTGGCGGCAGCGCTGAGCGAAGATGTGGGCAGCGGCGACCGCACCGGTGAATTGCTTGATCCTGGCGCCGTTGTTGCCGCCCGGTTGATCGTGCGTGAAGCCGCCGTCCTGTGCGGCACGAACTGGTTTGACGCCGTGCTGCAGGCAGTGGATCCCCGGCTCCAAGCCGTGTGGCTGGCCAAGGACGGGGACGTGCTCGAAGCAAACAGCGTTGTCTGCCGGCTTGCCGGTCCGGTTCGCGGCCTGCTCACCGCCGAGCGCAGCGCCATGAACTTTTTGCAACTGCTGTCCGGTGTGGCCACCATGACGCGCCGCTTCGTGTTGGCCATTGCCGGCGTGCCCGGCAACCGCGCCCGCATCCTGGATACCCGCAAGACCCTGCCAGGGCTGCGGCTCGCACAAAAATATGCGGTGCGCATGGGCGGCGGTATCAATCAGCGGCTGGCGCTTTACGACGCCATCCTGATCAAGGAGAACCATATCGCCGCCGCCGGCGGCGTCGCTGCGGCTCTGCACGCCGCCCAAGGCAAAGGCGTGCCGGTGCAAATTGAAGTGGAAACCCTGGATCAGCTCGACACGGCGCTGGCGGCGGGTGCCGTCTCGATACTGCTGGATAATTTTTCGCTGCAAGGGCTGCGTGATGCCGTTGCGCGCACCGCGGGCCGCGCCGTACTGGAGGCATCCGGCGGCGTCACCCTGGCCAGCGTGCAGGATATCGCCGCCACGGGCGTCGACCGCATTTCGGTTGGCAGCCTCACCAAGGACGTGCGGGCGACCGATTATTCGCTGCGGGTGATCTAGCGCCCGTCTGGCGGGGAAGCTACGGCGCGCGGACCGGCAAGGCAACGCGCGGCCGGTGCCCCGGAGTACCGGGCAGCCCGCGCGGCGCCATCACCGTGGGAAACGCCTGCGGCAGGGTATCGGGCCAGTCGAGCGAATAGTGCAAGCCGCGGCTTTCGTGACGCGAAAGGGCGCTGGCCACGATCAGCCCCGCCACATCGACCAGATTGCGCAGCTCCAGCAGGTCGCGCGTGACATGGAAACTGGCGTAATACTCGTTGATCTCCTCGCGCAGCATCTCGATGCGCCGCTGGGCGCGCTCCAGGCGCTTGGTAGTGCGCACCACGCCTACATAGTTCCACATGCAGCGGCGCAGTTCGTCCCAATTATGGGCAATCACCACATCCTCTGCGCTATCGCGCACGCGGCTGTCGTCCCAGGCGATGGCCGCAACAAGCGCCGGCGGTTCCCGGTCGAGGATGTCGTTGGCAACAGCGCGTCCGATCACCACACATTCGAGGAGCGAGTTGGAGGCCAGCCGGTTGGCGCCGTGCAGGCCCGTGCAACCGACCTCGCCGGCGGCATACAGCCCGGGCACGTCGGTGCGGCCGGAGGTATCCGTGACGATGCCGCCACAGGTGTAATGCGCGGCCGGCACCACCGGTATGGCTTGGGTGGTGATATCGATGCCGAATTCGAGGCAACGCGCGCTGATGGTGGGGAAGTGTTCATGCAGGAAGGCCGCCGGCAGGTGGCTGACATCCAGGTGCACGTAGTCGATCCCCAGGCGCTTCATCTCGTAGTCGATGCTGCGGGCCACGATATCGCGCGGCGCCAGTTCGGCACGCGCATCGTGATCGGGCATGAAACGACGCCCCGCTTCCGCGCCGGCCGAGGGAGGCAGCTTGAGCAGGC
>CAIQGU010000163.1 GCA_903871435.1 uncultured Burkholderiales bacterium
ACCATGCCTGTGTCACATCACCATCCGTCGGCACTATCCCCTCTCACAGTGGCCGCCCGGTTGGCAAAGGGCCGTTACATCATTTTCATGAACGCCGGCGATTGGTTCCAATCATCGGACGCGTTGAGCCAGGTGTTCGAGACAGTGCTGGGCGAGCCCGATGTGATCTACGGGCACCATGTTTACCGCAGCGTCGCGGGCCACGACGAGATTCACAAGGCGATGGATTTTGGCCAGACAACGCGCCAGCTTGCAGCGGGCGATGTCGGTTGGCAATGGCAGGCGGGGGTTCCGGGTCACCAGGCCACGCTGACGAAGTCGGCCGTGCTGCGGGAGCACCCCTATCGCAATGACCTGCGGATCGCGGCAGACCACGAATTCCTCCACCGCCTGGCGGCCCGAGGAGGAACATTCCACCATTGCGCAACGGTTGTGGCCACGTATGTTGGCGGCGGCCTTTCGTGGCAAAGCCAGGAACGGTGCTTTGACGAGTGGCGCACCATCGCGGCGCAATATACGGCGCAGCCTCAAAAAGTGGCTGCGATCTTTTCGCGCATGCATGCCGAAATGCAGGCGAGCCTGTTACGCCGCGTGCCGTGGCGCCAGCGATTGAGCCAGGCATTCCGTGGGCATCATGCGGTTGCGGTGCTGGCCTGGCGGGTACGCAAGCGGCTGGAGCGCATGTGGAAGGCGCGCGTCAACCGTGGCAGGGTGCTGCGGGTAGATTTTTCCGATGGCGATATCTCCCGGCATCTGCACCAGGCAAGGGGCCTGTCGCTGCCCGAAGGCTGGGGCCGCTGGAGCGATGGTGCTCGTGTCGAGATTGAATTCCGGCAGCCTGTCAGAAATGCCCACCGGCTGAGCATTGAGATTCACAATGCCTTCGGACCCAATATTGGCAAGCAGTTGGTCGTCCGGGTGGGCGCGTCCTCCTATCACCACAAGCTGGTGAAGGGCCCGCAACGTTTCAGCACCATCTTCGCGGCGGAACACCAAGCGGTGTCACGCGTGGAATTGCTGATTCCAGAACCCGCCTCGCCCGAGTCGCTGGAGGGCATACCCGACAAGCGGCGCCTCGGTGTCGCGGTCAGCGCCCTTGAATTGCACGTAAGCAGCGGCTGAAGCCATGGGCGTGGCCGCATACGGGCATCGACGGGCGTGGACTTGAAGCGCTTGCTGTCTGCGGCTGGCTGGGGCGTACGGCTGCGCCAGGTTCTAGGAGTACGCCTGGGGCGTTTGTATCAATATCCTCCGCGACCCTTGTGCCGTGCCAGGGTGGAGAGCACGCAAGCCGGCGTAAATTTGCCGGCCATTGCGTTGGTCACGCCATCGTTCAACCAGGCGCCGTATATTGCCGCCACGGTAGACAGCGTACTCGCGCAGCGCTACCCTGGCCTGCATTACGTCATCCAGGACGCGCGGTCACGCGATGGCACGGCGGACATTCTCGCCCGCTATTCAGCGGCGGAAGTCGAGGTTCACATGGAGGCCGACAGTGGCCAGGCCGACGCGCTCAATCGCGGCTTCGCACGCGCCCGGGGCGAAATCATGGGCTACCTCAATTCCGACGATCTCCTGCTGCCCGGTGCCTTGCATCTCGTGGGCCAGTACTTTCGCGATCACCCGGACGTGGATGTGGTGTACGGCAATCGCTTGATCGTGGACAGTTCGGGCAAGGAAATCGGGCGCTGGATATTGCCCGGGCACGATGGCCGCGTGCTGCGATCCGTCGACTACGTGCCGCAGGAGACCCTCTTCTGGCGCAGACGGATCTGGGAGCGGGTGGGCGGGCGCTTCGATGCCGCGCTGCAATTTGCAATGGACTGGGACATGCTGCTGCGGTTCCTGGATGCCGGCGCGCAGTTTGCGCACCTGCCGCTGCTGCTTGGCGTTTTTCGCGTGCACACGGCACAAAAGACACAAGCCGCCTACCGCAGCCGCGGCAGTGCGGAAATGGCGCAGCTGCGCGCGAGACATGCCCTCGGGGCGGGCAGCACCTGCGAGCAGGTGCTGGCGCACGGACTTTTCCTGCTGGCGCACCGCCGCGCCGATGCACAATTCCTGGCGGGTTTTTAGCAGACAATCGCAGGCCAGAATTGCCGGGACCTCTGCCGGCGGACGCCGCGATAGTTCAGGCGTTCGTAAGCCCCGTATTGAGGGTTTACCGTTGCCGGATGGGCCCGCGCTTTGAGTACTTTCGCAGCACCGCTCGTGACCGTTGCAATACCGTCTTTCAACCAGGCGCGTTACCTGCGGGCAGCCCTCGATTCCGTCCTGGACCAGGGCGTACCCATGGAGATCTTCGTCGCCGATGGTGGCTCCACTGACGGTTCCGCTGACATCATCCACGACTACGCAACGCACCTGACCGGTTGGCGCAGCCACCCGGATGGCGGCCAGGCCGCCGCAATCAACGAGTGCATCGCCAAAGGCCGCGCGCCGTATGTGTGCTGGCTCAATAGCGACGACCTGTTGCTACCGGGCGGTCTGCGCCGGCTCGTGCAGGAACTGGAGACGGCCGCGGCTGCGCCGGCGGCCTATGGCCGCGCGCGCAACCTTGACGAGCATTCCGGCAAGGAATCCGCCGTTTGGGTCGAACCGTTTTCGGAACGCCGCTTGGCGTTGCGCTGCATCGTCTCGCAGCCAGCGACGCTGATCCGTCGATCGGCGTGGGAAGCGCTGGGTGGTGTGAACGAAGACCTGAGAATGACGATGGACTACGATCTGTGGTGGCGCTTGTATCGCCGGTTTGGCCCGCTGCGTTTCGTGGACGCATTTGTGGCCGTCAACCGCGAGCACGATGCCACCAAGACCCGGCTCTACCGCCGGCGCCACTATCGCGAGGCCATGGATGTGGTGCGTCGGCATCATGGCGCGGTGCCACTCAAGTGGTGGCTGGCGCAGCCCTATGCGGTCTGGTACCGATCGCTGTTCCGGTAGCGCGCCGCGCGCGTCCTCCAAAACGCTTCAGGCAACAACCGTCCTGAAATACGCAATCGTCTCGCGCAGTCCATCCTCCAACCCCACCCGTGGCGCCCAACCGCCCAGCTTTTCCGCCGCCATCGAAATGTCCGGGCGCCGCTGTTTCGGGTCATCCGAGGGCAGCGGCTCAAACACGAGCTTGCTCTTGGAGCCGGTAAGTGAAAGGATCTTCTCGGCCAGCTCGATCATGGTGAACTCGCTAGGGTTGCCGATGTTCACCGGCCCGGTAAAGTCATCCCCGGTAGCCATCATGCGGATCATGGCTTCGACCAGGTCGTCCACGTAGCAGAAACTGCGCGTCTGCTGGCCGCTGCCGTAGATGGTGATGTCGTTGCCGCGCAATGCCTGCACGATGAAGTTGGATACCACCCGGCCGTCGTTGGGATGCATGCGCGGCCCGTAGGTGTTGAAGATGCGCACGACCTTGACGCGCAGCTGGTGCTGGCGCCAGTAGTCGAAGAACAATGTCTCCGCGCAGCGCTTGCCCTCGTCGTAGCAGCTGCGGATGCCGATGGGGTTTACCCGCCCCCAGTAGCTCTCGACCTGGGGATGCACTTCGGGGTCGCCATACACTTCGGATGTCGACGCCTGCAGGATCTTGGCCTTCACGCGCTTGGCCAGCCCCAGCATATTGATGGCGCCGTGCACGCTGGTCTTGGTGGTCTGCACCGGATCGTGCTGGTAGTGGATGGGCGAGGCCGGGCAGGCCAGGTTGTAGATCTGGTCCACTTCCACGTAGAGCGGGAAGCACACATCGTGGCGCATCAGCTCGAAGGCCTTGTGGCCGATCAGGGCGTCCACATTGCGGCGGCTGCCCGTGTAGAAGTTGTCCACGCAGAGCACGTCGGCACCGGCCTTGATCAGTCGGTCGCACAGATGCGAGCCCAGAAACCCCGCACCGCCGGTCACCAATACTCGCTGCATGTGGTCCCCCCCCTGGCGGGCAGTTTACCGGCAGATATGGGGACGGCGGTGGGCGCACGGGCCGTTGTAGCGGCCGGTAAACTCACCGGCTCATGCGAACCGGCCGAAATTTCCTCTACAGCCTGCTCGGCGCGGGACTGCCCTTGCTGCTGGCGGTGGTGGCCGTGCCGGTTTTGGGACGCATTGCCGGGTATGAGCGCCTGGGGTTCCTGACCATAGTCTGGGCGGCCATCGGGTACCTGGGTTTCCTGGATTTTGGCTTGAGCCGGGTGTTTTCACGGCGTGTGGCGCTGGCCGCCGCCGCGGGCACCCTGCCGGCCGAGACCGCCTTCCTGCGCTGGACCGCACGGCGCCTTTTTCTGGTGTGCAGCGCCGTAACACTAGTGCTGGCGTTTGCGGTGCCCTCGTCCTGGCTGGCCGGCGCCAATCCCGCTCCCGCGTGGCTGGTTGAGGTGCGCGGCGCCTGGATTCTGCTGGCGCTGTCGATACCAGCGTTGGTGCTCTCCAATGTCTGGCGCGGCGCCATCGAGGGCCAGGGCGCGTTCGGTGTGGCCAATGCGCTGCGGGTGGTGATGGGGGTATGGACGTTTGGCGCGCCGCTGCTGACCGCCGCCTTTACCAACGCCTTGCCCGCGCTGGTGGGCGGCATCGTGCTGGGGCGTTGGGTTTCGCTGTTGCTGCACCTGGCCTGGTGCCGGCGCCACCTGCCCTGGAATGCAGCCCGCACCGTGCCCGACACCAGCGCCCAGCGCGCCGCGCTGGGCCGCACGCTGGCCGAGGGCGCATGGGTAACCGTGAGCAGCGTGGTGGGCCCCGTGATGGTGGTGTTTGACCGCTTCCTGCTGGGCGCGGTGGCGGCGCTGGCCTCGGTGACCGTCTACGCCATTCCGCAAGAAGTGGTGCTGCGGATGCTGCTGGTGCCAGGGCTGCTGGCCAATGTGCTGTTCCCCCGCCTGGCCGTGCTGGCGCAGACCGATACGGCCGCCGGTTCCGCGTTGATCAACCGGGCTACCCGCATGACCATCGTCATGCAATTGCCGTTTTGCCTGGTGCTGGCCTGGCTGGCGCAGCCCTTGCTGCAGATCTGGCTGGGCAGCGCCATTGCCGATCCGGCGGCGCCCATCCTGCGCTGGCTGCTGGTGGGGTGCATTGTCAATACGGCGGCGCAGGTGCCGTTTGCGCACTTGCAGGCTAGCGGGCGTTCGCACATCACCGCGCGCATCCACGTGGCCGAGCTGCTGCCCTATTGCGCGTTGCTGTACTGGGCCGTGGCGCGCTACGGCGCGCTGGGCGCCGCCTGGGTCTGGAGCGCGCGCTGCGCCGTCGACGCCGGCCTGATGCTGCTGGCCAATTGGCAGATCGACCGTCAGGTGGTCTCGCCCCGGCTGCTGGTGACGGTGGCCACCAGCCTGGCCGCCACCGTGGTGGCCGCCCTGGCCTTTGCACCCGCGCCCGGCGATGCAGTGGCGGCGGGCTGGATGGCCGCCACCGGCATTGCGGGCGCCTGTATCACCGTGGCACTGGCCGGCCTTGACCGCAGTGACGCCCAGGACCTGCTGCGCCGGGCCCGCCACGCGGGCGGGTTGCTGCGGCCATGAGCGCTGCCGGCAACGGCGCGATCCCCACGTATCTGGTGGTGGTGGAATTTGGCGCCGTTTTGCGCGATGTCGACCACCGGCGCCTGCAGCGCCTGGCGCAGGATGCGGGCGCCACGCTATTGCCGGTGCGAACCGACCGCGTCCCCGAGCCGGGCCAGCTCGAGCCCAACCGTGCGTTCGAGTTCTCCGGCTTCCAGGACGGGCTGCAGACAGCGCTGGCACTGACAGAAGGCGCCAGCGAAACGGACGTCCTGCGGCTGGTGTTCGTCAACGACACGGTCTTTCGCGCGCACCTGCCCGGATACGGCAGCGCGCTGTTGCGCGCCTTGCTGGCCGTGCGCCCGCCCGCGCCGCCGGGCGGCGCATGCGTGGGTATTGAAGGCCCAGTGCCGGGCGACCTCAGCGCCGAAGGCCGGGCGATACGCCGCTATGTTTCCACCTGGGCGTTTGCCGTGTGCGCATCGCGCGCTGCGATACAGAATCTGCGCTTTTTTGAGGCGGAAATCACTGAGGCCGCCTTTGCCGGCACCGTCTGGCCGGGCCTGCCGGCCGGCTACCGCGCCAGCATCGATTCCTGGCTTGAGCCGTTACACTATCTGAAGGGTTGGTATCAGGCGATACCCGGCCGCCCGCTGGACGCGGCCACCCGCTGGCGCAAGCGCCACTCCATTTACCTGGAACATACGCTGGCCCTGCGCGCCGAGCGCGCGGGGATCGCCCTGCTGGACATTGGCGCTACCGTCTCCAGCCCGGCTAACCGGGTGCGATGGGCAACACTTAGGCTGGCGGACCGGTTGTTTGTGAACGGAAAGAAACTGCAACATCGGGTGCGGGTAAGACTGGACCGACGATAAGAACTGCCATGCTTGCCTCCACGCCCGCGCCGCGCAAACGCATACTGGTGCTGACATCGCGCTACCCGTACCCGGTGATCGGGGGGGACCGCCTGCGCATCTACCAGATCTGCAAGCTGCTGGCCGCAGAGCACGACCTTACCTTGTTGTGCCTGTGCGAGAGCCCGGCGGAACTGGACAGCCCGCTGCCCGATGACGGGGTTTTCCGGGCGGTGCACCGCCATTACCTGCCCCGCTGGCGGTCGTGGCTCAACTGCTTGGCCGCCCTGCCCACCCGCACGCCGCTGCAGGTGGCGTACTACCGCAGCGAAGCGTTCAAACAGCAGGCCACAGCGCTGGCGGGCGAGCACGATATCGTGCTGGCGCACCTGATACGCACCGGCGATATGGTCAAGGACCTGCCGGTGCACAAGGTGCTGGAGATGACCGATGCCATTTCGCTCAACTACGAGCGGGTGATTCGGCAACCATCACCGCGCGAGAACGATTTTCGCCGGCTGGTGTATCGGGTTGAACAGCCGCGGCTGCAGGCGTACGAGACAGCCATCGTGCGCAAGTTCGATCGATCGTTTCTGGTGTCCGGGGTGGATCGCAACTACCTGTTTGGCGCAGAAGACAGCCAGCAACATCGGGAAGAAAACCGGGTCAGTGTGGCCACCAACGGCGTGGAGGCGAATGCCTTTAGCGATCTGTCGCAGAGCCGAGGGCAGGATATCGCCTTCGTCGGCAATATTACCAGTCTGCAGAACGTGGATGCCGCGTGGTTCGCAGCAACGGAGATACTGCCGTTGGTTAACCGGGCGCTGCCGGGCACAAAGCTGCGGGTCAT
>CAIQGU010000164.1 GCA_903871435.1 uncultured Burkholderiales bacterium
AATTTCCAGCGCGCGCTTGCGCCCGTATGGCAACTCGGCGGTACGCCGGCCGGCGTCCGCGCCCAGACCCACTTCGGCGAGCAGCGCATGCGCGCGCTCGTCGAGCGCCGTGAGCACGGCGCCGCTGCGCCAGAACTGATAGCTCAGCCCGGTGGCGCGTTGCAGGGCGATGCGCACATTGTGCAGCACGCTCATCTGCGCAAACACCGAGGAAATCTGAAACGAGCGGACCATGCCGCGGCACGCCACATCCTGCGGCGACGCGCGCGTGATGTCGGCGCCGTTGTAGACGATGCTGCCCCGGGTGGCGGGCAAAGAGCGCGTGAGCAGGTTGAAGCAGGTGGTCTTGCCCGCGCCGTTGGGCCCTATGAGGGCGTGGATGGAGCCGCGCGCGATCCGCAGGTCCACGCTGTCCACCGCGGTAAAGCCCCGGAAATCCTTGCCCAGGCCCCGCGTCTGCAGGATCAGGTCTGCGATGTCCACGCTGCGCAACGCTGCGATGGAACGTGCACCAGCGTCTCCCGTATCGGTTCTTGGTTATGAATTTTTACCCCGCCGCGAGTATAAGGTGCCGCTCCGCAGCCAAAAAAGAAGCCGGCGTCCGCCGGCTTCCCAATGACCGCACGCCCCGGGGCGCCTCAGTCCAGGACGTTGATCTCAACCGCTTGCGGACCTTTTTGACCCTGCTGGACCTGGTACTCGACGCGCTGGTTTTCCTTCAGCGTGCGAAAGCCCTTGGACTTGATCCCGCTGTAATGGGCAAAGACGTCGTTGCCACCGTCATCCGGCTTGATGAACCCGAAACCCTTGGTCTCGTTGAACCACTTAACGGAGCCTGTCGGCATAGCACTTCTTTCTTACAAGGAACGCGCGGGAAGCGCCCGCGGCGCGCAGGCGAAAGCTGCGAAACGGGATGGCGATTACCGGTAAAGCGGCGCGACAGGATATGCAGGCGGAGGGCATTGCGACAGTGCTGCGGGGGCATGGAGACGTGACGCAGGCGAGTTGCAGTAAGTGGCAATGAAGCTGCAATGAAATCGCGTGGTGGGTAGCGGAATTAGCTCAAGCTTTACGTAGCGGAATTCGCAGCGCAGACATCGACTGCACCACAAAATTACACCTTTCGCCGCAGCCGCGCCAGCCTTTGGCGCGGACTTGCGACAGCCGTTTCCTCGTCCGGATTCAGGTCTTTTGTGGGTTGTCCGCGTATATGTGATCAGCCTGCGGGAATTGCCCCGCCCGCACGTCCTCGACGTACCGGTGTACCGCCGCCGCGATCGAGGTTTCGCCGTCCAGGAAATTCTTCACGAACCGCGGACGCCTGCCGACGCCCGCTCCCAGCATGTCGTGCAGCACCAGCACCTGCCCATGGCACGCAACGCTGGCGCCGATGCCGATGGTGATGGACCGATTGCGCGCCGCGATGGCGCGCGCCACCGGCTCGGGCACCGCCTCGATCACCAGCATCGCCGCGCCGGCATCTTCCACCGCCTCGGCCGCCGCGCGCACGCTCTGGGCGTCGCCCCCTCGCCCCTGCACGCGGTATCCCCCGAAAGCATTGACGTGCTGCGGGGTAAGTCCGACGTGGCCACAGACCGGAATGCCGCGCTCCACCAGGAAGGCGATGGTGGGGGCCATCTCGGCGCCGCCCTCGAGCTTGACCATCTGCGCGCCGGCCTGCATCAGTTCGACTGCGCTGGCGAAGGCCTGTTGCGGGCTTTGCTGGTACGAACCAAACGGCATGTCGGCGACGATCCACGCGCGCGAAGACCCACGCACCACGGCGCGCGTGTGATAGGCCACATCGGCCACTGTCACTGGCAGTGTGGAGTCGTGGCCCTGGATCACCATGCCCAGCGAGTCGCCGATCAGCAGCGAATCGACCTCGGCCGCCTCGAGCACCGCCGCGAAGCTGGCGTCGTAGCAGGTGAGCATGGCCAGCTTGCGTTCACCGGCAAGCCGGCGCAGGTCGTGCAGGGTCTGACGCATGGTGCACCTCCCTAGGTTGTCCGGCCGGCAGCGCCGTGCGCCGCCGCTTCGGCGGGGCGGCGTCCGTGTCCTCCACCGCCGGCGCTTCTCGTGCCCAGCGTGAGGGGCCCACCATCAGTCCCTGCGGCACCACCCCCGACGCCAGGTACGCCTCCACTAGCC
>CAIQGU010000165.1 GCA_903871435.1 uncultured Burkholderiales bacterium
CGTGCGCGTTTTAATCGCAAGTTATTCATTTTCCAAGATATTTTTACACAGGATCCGCTTTTGCGGAGATTCGGCATGGCAATCGAAACCACTCTTTCCATACTCAAACCAGATGCCGTTCGCAAGAATGTCATCGGCCAGATCGTGTCCCGCTTCGAGGCCGCAGGCCTGCAGGTCGTGGCGGCGCAATTGCGCCATCTGTCCCGCCGTGAAGCCGAGGCCTTTTACGCGGTGCACAGCGAACGCGGCTTCTTCAAGGACCTGGTCGAGTTCATGATCTCGGGCCCGGTTTTCGTGCAGGCGCTGCGGGGCGAAGGCGCCATTGCGCTCAACCGCGACCTCATGGGTGCAACGGACCCGAAGAAGGCTGCGCCGGGCACGATACGCGCGGACTTTGCCGACAGCATCGACGCCAATGCGGTGCACGGTTCCGACAGCGTCGAGACGGCGCGCGCGGAAGTGGCGTTCTTCTTCCCCACGCTGGCGATTCACGCGCGCTGAACGGCGCTGGCAACACCCGTCCTCGACACCGCTAAACCCGCAATGGCTGCCGTCAATCTGCTCAATCTCGACCGTGACGCGCTCACCGCGTGGTTCGGGACGATGGGAGAGAAGCCGTTCCGGGCACGCCAGGTCATGCGCTGGATCCACAAGCGCGGCGCCGCGGACTTCGACGCGATGAGCGATGTGGCGCGCACCCTGCGCGAGAAGCTCGCGCGCGAAGCCACCATCACGGCAGCGCCGATACTGCGCAGCGGGTCATCGTCCGACGGCACGCGCAAATGGCTGGTCGGCGTGGGCGGTGACGAAGCGGTCGAGACGGTCTACATCCCGGAAGACGATCGCGCCACACTGTGCATTTCCACGCAGGCCGGCTGCGCGGTCAATTGCCGTTTTTGTGCCACGGGCATGCAGGGTTTCAGCCGCAATCTCACCACCGCGGAGATCATCGGCCAATTGTGGATGGCCGAGCATGAACTGCGCCCGGCCGTTGCCGCTGCAGGCGAGGGCGCCACGCGCGCCATCAGCAACGTGGTGTTCATGGGCATGGGAGAGCCGCTGCAGAACTACGACGCCGTTTTGCCGGCGCTGCGCCTCATGCTCGACGACGATGCCTATGGTCTGTCACGGCGCAGGGTCACGGTTTCCACCTCCGGCATGGTGCCCATGATGGACAAGCTGGCCCGCGACTGTCCCGTGGCGCTGGCGGTATCGCTGCACGCGCCCACCGATGCCCTGCGCAGCGAATTGGTTCCGCTCAATCGCAAGTATCCGCTGGCGGAACTGCTGGGCGCCTGCAAGCGCTACCTGCAGCACTCGCCGCGCGATTTCATCACCTTTGAATACGTCCTCATCGCGGGTGTGAACGACGCCGACCGCCAGGCCCGCGAGCTGTTGCAGCGGGTCGCCGATGTCTCGTGCAAGATCAATCTCATACCCTTCAATCCGTTCGCCGGATCGAAATACCGCCGTCCCGATGCGCAGCGGGTGCGCGATTTTGCGGCCATCCTCACCGAGGGCGGCATCGTGACCACGGTGCGGCGCACACGCGGAGACGACATCGACGCAGCGTGTGGCCAGTTGGCGGGCGCCGTACGCGACCGAACCGATGTGGCAGCGCGGCGGGCCACGATCGAGATCGTGGCTGCGCCGCCGCCGACACCAACGCCAACACCGGTGTGACCATGGCGCGCGCTGCAGGGTTTTCAGCGGTTTCGGCTCGCATGGCCGCCGGGTCCATCCTGGCCCTGCTGTTCGCCGGCACGCTGTTGGTGTCGGGCTGCAAAACCACCACCACCGTCGATGGCGCGACCGTCCCCAATAATTCCGGCACGATGGGTGTCGTCGAGGGTGATGCAAAAAAGCGCGCCGCGGTTCGCCTGCAGCTTGCGACAAACTACTACACCAGCGGCCAGATCGAAATCGCCATCGACACCGCGCGCCGGGCCATCGATCTCGATCCACAGTCGGCCGGCGCGCATGCGCTGCTGGGATTGATGCTCATGGATGTGGGCCAGGTGGCGCAGGCCGATGCCAGCTTCCAGAAAGCCATGGCCATCGATCGCAACAATCCGGATCTCAACAACAACTACGGCTGGTTTCTTTGCCAGACCGGACACGAGCGCGATGCCATCGCCTATTTCGATCGCGCCGTTGCCGACCGGCTGTATTCCTCGCCCGCGCGGGCGCTGCAAAATGCGGGCATCTGCCTGCTCCGGGTCCGCGATGATGCGGGTGCCGAGCGTTACCTGCTGCGTGCGCTGCAGCTCGATGCGACCAGTCCTGTGGCCAAGTTCCAGCTGGCGCAGATGTACTTGCACCAGCGGCGCTTCGATCGCTGCGACTTCTACTTCGACCTGCTGGTGCGGTCCACCGAACCCAACGCGGAGACGCTTTGGCTGGGTGCCCGCGTTGCGCATGCCAAGAGCGATGAAGTAACCGAGCGCAGCTACAACGAGCAATTGCAGACGCGCTTCCCCGATTCCCCGCAGACCGATGCCATGCATCACGGCCGCTACGATGAATGACCCGTTACCCACTTCCGAACCCGCCGAAGTGCAGGCTCCCGCCGCGCCGGAGTCCGCTGCCGAGGGAAATTTCGGTGCAGCCCTGCGGGCGGCGCGCGAGGCTGCCGGTATTACCGTGCCGACGCTGGCCAGCCGCCTGCGCCTGCACGTTCGCCAGATCGAGGCCCTCGAGCGCAGCGACCTCTCCGCCCTGCCAACACTGATCTACGTGCGCGGCTTCGTGCGCAGTTGCGCACGCGAGCTCAAGATCGACGTGGCGCCACTCCTCGAAGACCTGGATCGCCGTGCCGGCGTCGTGACGGGGGCGCCGCTCGTTACCTCGTCAGGGGGCTTTCATATGGCGCGCCTCGGTGATGGCTCGCGCTCCATCGTTGCCATCGCCGTGGTCGGGCTCGTCGTTGCGGGGATCATTGGCACCCTGTGGCCGCGCCGCGCGAACCTGCCATCCCGGCCGGCCATCGCCGAGACCCCGGTGCCGGCGCCTGCGGCGGGCGATCCTGGCCCAGCGGCGCCGGCAACTGATGCAGCTGCTGATGCGGGCACGAATCCCGGCAGCGCGAATGGGGTCCAAGCGCACGCAGCCGCTGCAGCCACGCCACCGGCAATAACGCCGGCGCCCTCAGCGACACCGGTACCGGCCCCGGCCACGCCCCAATCGGCCGCGTCGCAACCGGCGGCACCCAAGGCGTCAGCGGTCCCGCCCGGCATCAACCGGACCACCACCGCCGCGCCGGCGCGCCCGGCCGACGCGCGTGCCGCCGCAGCGGCTGCCCCGGTTGCATCCGCCCCGGCCCCAAACGCCGTCGCGGCCGCGGAGCCGGCGGCGCCAGTGCCGTCCGGTGCTCCTGCAGCAGCGGGCGACGGCGCCACTTTGGTACTGCGCGTGCATGCGGCCTCGTGGGTGGAGGTGGTTCAGGCCAACGGCACGTCGGTTTTTTCGCAGATCTGTCCGGCGGGCAGCGTGCAGACCCTGCACGCCGAGCCGCCGCTGCGTATCGTCGTTGGCAACGCCGCCGCGGTCGATGCCCAGTACCGCGGCTATGCAATTGATCTCAACCGCTATGCCAACGCCAATGGCGTGGCGCGATTCACCTTGCAGTGACGAGGCCGGCATGAAGCATCTGATACTACGGGTCGGCAACGCCCCGCGCGCGTCGATCCGCCACGCCTCCCCTGAGGTTCGGACATGAGCCAGGTCGTGCGTTTCAGCGCCCGTGGTGGCGCCCGTGATGACAGCGGCGCGACGCCCGCGCCGGCGGGTGCTCCCGCGGCGCTGGCGCGCCGGCGCACCCACGCGGTAGAGGTCCGCTGGGGCGAGCGGTGCGTGCGCGTTGGCAGCGCGTACCCCGTGGTCGTTCAGTCCATGACCAACA
>CAIQGU010000166.1 GCA_903871435.1 uncultured Burkholderiales bacterium
GCCACCGTCGGTACGGCGGCCGGCGATGGCGATAAAGACGTCGCCGGGTTCGATCATGCGGCTGTCTAAGCGCAGCTGGGCGCGCGCGCCCACCCGGCTGCGCAGCCAGCGCACCACCGCGCTCGACCGTGGCGCCGGCGCGATCCTGCTCGATGCGCAAGTCGCCGCACGCCTGCCCGCTGCCAGCCACCCGCCGACCGTGCCCGTGCTGACGGTGCCGGAGCTGAACGACACGCTGGGCGCGATCGCCGCCGAGTACTACGGCCGTCCTACCGAACACCTGCGCGTGGTGGGCATGACTGGAACCAATGGCAAGACCTCGAGCTGCATCTGGCTGGCTCAGGTCCTCGGCTCCGCCGGCCTGCGCTGCGCCACGCTCGGCACGCTGGGCTTTGGCTTTCCGGGCGCCGTACGCAGTGGCGACAGCAGCCTGACAACCCCCGATGCCGTGAGCGTGCAACGCCTGGCGCGCGAGGCCCGTGACCAGGGTGCGCAGGCCCTGGCCATGGAGGTGTCCTCCATCGGACTGGACCAACGCCGCGTGGACGGCGTGCGATTCGAAACCGCGCTCTTTACCAATCTCAGCCGCGATCACCTCGACTACCACGCCGATATGGCGCAGTACGCTGCCGCCAAGCGCAGGCTCTTCGATTGGCCCGGGCTGCGCAATGCCGTGATCAATCTCGACGATGCATTTGGCCGCGACCTGGTTGCGCATCTGGCACAGCAGCCCGCAGGTCAGCGCCCCTGCATAATCGGCACGACGATGGCGCCACGGACCGGAGATGCGGCGCCGCCCGTCGATACGCTGCTCGTGGCGCAGGATGTGGCGCACCGGCCCCAGGGCCTGGGTTTTCGCCTCGTCCATGAGAAGGCGGGCGCCCTGGAAATGGCCAGCGTCGACACCGGTCTGTACGGCGCATTCAACGTGGCCAACCTGCTCGGCGTGATCGCGGCTGCCCTTGCCTGTGGCATTGGCCTGCCGCAGGCGGCAGCCGCCGCCGCCGCATTGCAGGCGCCCCCGGGCCGGCTGCAGCGGGTGAGCCGTGATGCGCACGCACCGGATGACGAGCCCCTGGTCTTCGTCGACTACGCGCACACGCCCGACGCCATGACCAAGGCGCTGGCGGCGCTGCGGCCCATCGCGCAAGCGCGGCAGGGCCGCCTGTGGATCGTCTTTGGCGCCGGCGGCGACCGCGATCGCGGCAAACGCCCCGTCATGGCGGCCGCTGCCGCCGCCGCCGCCGACACCATCGTGCTGACCAGTGACAATCCGCGCAGCGAAAACCCGCAGTCCATCATCGACGACATCGCCGCGGGCCTGCCGGCGGACCGGCCGCACGCGCGCCATCCCGACCGGGCCGATGCCATTGCCGCGGCACTGCAGGATGCTGCCAGCGCCGACGTCGTCTTGATTGCCGGCAAGGGCCACGAGGAATACCAGGAAATCGCCGGACAACGCCGGCCGTTTTCCGATGTGGTCGTTGCCCGCGCGGCGCTGCGCAAGCGGGCAGGTTTACCGGCATGATGACGGTCGCGCAGGCGCAGGCAGCACTTGCCGCGGGCGGCGCCAGCTGCCGCCTGCTGGGTGAGGCCACCGCGCGATTTGCCGCCGTATCCATCGATACGCGCACGCTGACTCCGGGTGCGCTCTACGTTGCCCTGCGCGGTGAGCGCTACGATGGCCATGCCTTTGCCGCTGCCGCCGTACAACGCGGCGCGGTGGCGCTGCTCGTTGAGCAAGCGGTAACCGAGGGACCTGCGGCAAGCTTGCCGCAACTGGTCGTTGACGCCAGTCGCGCGGCGCTGGGCGCGCTGGCCGCCGCCTGGCGCGCACAACTGTCCGTGCCGGTGATAGCCGTTACCGGCAGCAACGGCAAGACCA
>CAIQGU010000167.1 GCA_903871435.1 uncultured Burkholderiales bacterium
CCACAGCCTGCGCCGCGGAATTTGTCGTTTTCTTCATGTGCGCTCCTGCCCCGCAAGCTGATGGATTTGCGCAGGCGATGGACAGACTCCGCCTGCGGGTGCAGCACCGCAGTTGACGAAATCATGACGCCCGCACCTTAAGGGCAAAATGTACTGCATTGCAAAATTCCCTTCAAGGAAATTATAAGGGGTCAGAGTGCAATTAAATCGCGCGCGTCGATTTGTGAATATTAATGGGGGACACATTAAATCGCGGACGGTAGAGTCGGGACATATCCCCTCCGATTCAGCGAATTGAAGCGACAATGCAGCTTTGACGCCGGAAATCCTGGCGCATTTTTTTATAGATACCAGGAGACCTGCGCGGCTAGACGGAATCGGCAGCCGCGCAGCGGACTTTGCGTGGTGCATCATCGGCCTTTCCTAAGGGAGCACGCATGCGCGTTCGGCCAGCGCCGCGCCAGCGCGGTACCGCCAGCGCAAGATCACATCACGGTTGTTCGCCGATTACGATCTGCCGGGCCCTTGCGCTGGCGGCGTGCACACTGCTCGCATATCCCGCCACTGCTGCGCCGACACTGCATATCGGCTCCAAGCGTTTTACCGAGTCGACCATTCTGGGTGAAATCCTCACCCAGACCGCAGCCCCGTTTACCGCGGTAGACCACACCCCGGGCATGGGCAACACGGCAATTCTGGTCGCGGCCCTGCGCAGCGGCGCAATAGACGTCTATCCGGAATATCTGGGCACCATCGAGCTCGAAATCCTGCATCACGAGAAGGCGGGAGAATCGCTGGAGCAGATCAACGCCGAATTGGCCGACCAGGGACTGGGAGTCGCCATTGCGCTGGGGTTCGAGAACAGCTACGGCCTGGGAATGCGATCGGCGCAAGCTCACGAACTGGGAATCGACCGGATCAGCGCACTAGCGGCGCACCCGCAATTGCGCGCCGGCCTCTCGCATGAGTTTCTTGGGCGGGCTGACGGTTGGCCGGGCCTGGCCGAACGCTATTCCCTGCCACAACGCGCCGCGGGCCTGGACCACGGCCTGGCCTTCGAGGCGCTTGCGCAGGGACAGATCGATGTCATCGATGTCTACACCACCGACGCCAAGATCGCGCACTACGACATTACCGTTCTGAACGACGACCTTGGATACTTCCCGCATTACGACGCCGTGGTGCTCTACCGCCGGTCGGTCGAGCAGCGCTTCCCGGCAGCATGGCGCGCCCTGCAAGGACTGCAAGGCAAAATCAGCGCCGCGCAGATGATCACGCTCAACGCCCAGGCCGACGACGAGCACCGCACTGCCGCACAGATTGCCCACGGCTACCTGACGGCAACACACGGCCCATCACCGGCGGTCAGTTTCGCCGACCGCCTGTTTGGCGCCGATTTCTGGCGGCTCGCGCGGCAGCACCTATCGCTGGTGGCGCTGTCCGTGGCGCTGGCAACAGCGCTGGGGGTCCCGCTGGGCGTGATCGCCGCGCATAGAAGAATCGCCGGGCCGGTGATACTCGGCATCGTCAGCACCTTGCAGACCATACCCGCGCTCGCGCTGCTGGCAGCGCTCATACCCGCGCTGGGTGCGATCGGCACCGCGCCGACCCTGGTAGCCCTGTTTCTCTTCGCACTTCTGCCGATCGTGCGCAATACCGCGGTGGCCCTGCGCTCCATCCCGGTGTCGCTCGTGGAAGCGGCGACGGCCCTGGGAGCCCGGCCGCTTACGTGCTTGGCTCTCATAGAACTGCCGCTGGCAGCACCTGTCATCGTTGCGGGAATACGCACGGCAGCGGTGATCAGCGTCGGAACCGCCACGATAGGCGCCTTCGTGGGGGCGGGCGGCTTCGGCGAAAGAATATCGATCGGCCTGGCTCTGAACGATGACCAGATGTTGCTGGCCGGTGCGCTGCCGGCAGCCGCACTGGCGCTGTTGATGGAGCTGCTCTTCGCCGCCCTTGAGCGCCGCTTGCGTGGCGCGTCTGCGCCTTGATGGGCGAGCGCCGCGGAACTGTTGGGGTGCGGCAGGTTCAGCGCGTGCGCACCATGGCCCAGCGTATCGCATAGCTGGCCAGGTCGACGGCGTATACCAGCAGCACCATCGCGCCAATGACGCTGGCGGCGCGCCCGTTCTGGAACAAGCCAAGGTGGAACGCCAGCATCTGTCCCAGGCCGCCGGCACCGACCACACCGAGGATCGCCGCTGCGCGGATGTTGTTCTCCCAGCGGTAGAGAACGTAGGAGAGGAGTTGCGGCCCCAATTGCGGCAGGGTCGCGTAGAGCAGCACCAGTGACTCGCGGGTCCCCTGCGCACGCAAGGCCTGCGCCGGCCCCGGTGGCGCATTTTCCAGCGCTTCGGCGAACAGACGGCCGAACACGCCTGAGGTGTGCAGGGCGAGCGCCAGGGTTCCGGACATGGGCCCCAGGCCCGCGGCCACGAGCAGTAGCGAGGCCCACACCAGTTCCGGGATGGCGCGCAGGAAGTTGAACAACAGGCGGGCCGGGACACGCCAGCGCGCGGGCGTCCGGCCGGCAAAGCGCGCCGCCGGCAGGCAAAGGGCCGCGGCCAACCCGGCAGCGATGGCCGTTCCCAGCACCGACATCGCCAGGGTCTCGAGGGCAGCGTGCGCGAGCCGCACGAGGAAAGCGGGGGAGAGGTCCGGCACCAGGAATTCACCGGCGTAGCGGCCCATGGCCGCCAGCGACGCCGGCGCGAACAGTGCGGCCAGATGCAGGTCAAGCGTCCAGAAGCTGGCCACCACGAGAAGCAACAGGGCAACAGCGGCAAGCAGCAGCGGCCAGCGCGCGGTGGCCAGTACAGCGCTCATTGCAGTTCTATTTGCAGCTCTCATTGCGTCACGCGCCGCAAGCTGGCGCTCACCCAATCGGCGCCGGCAACCAGCGCGACGAACACAATCAGCATCGTCATCACTTCGCCACCCGCGAGCATTTTCACGGCGTTATCCATTTCCTGGCCCAGGCCGCCGGCGCCCACGAACCCCAGCACCACCGAGGAGCGGACGGCACACTCCCATCGATAGACGGTGTACGAGGTGAGTTCCGGAGCAGCTTCGGGCAGCAGGCCGTGCGTGAAGGCTTGCAGCCGGCCGCTGCCGTTCGCGAGCAGGGTTCGCGCCGCATGACTGTCGACGCTCTCGAGAATTTCCGCATAGACCTTGCCCAGCATGCCGCCGTAGGTGAGTGCGATGGCCAACACGCCGGCGGTCGGGCCGAGGCCGACCACGCGCACGAGCAGCAGCGCCCACACGAGTTCCGGCACCGTGCGCAGGGCAACCATGGCGCCGCGCAGCGCCTGGCGGATCGCGAACGGCAGCGGTGCCATGCGTCCCGCGAGGCTGGAAACGGAAAGCGTCGCCGTGGCACACATGGCCAGCGGTATGGCCAGGAGCAAGGCCAGCACCGTTCCGCAAGTTGCGATGGCGATCGTCTGCCACGCCCCCGCTCCAACCCTGGCCAGGAATCCCGCGTCCGTTGCGGGCGGCATGAAGCCGCCAAGAAAGTGCACGCTCGCATGGAGACTGTGCGGTTCGAGCATTCTCCAGGGCGCAAATTCCGTAGTCACCAGCAGCGGCCACAGCACGGCCATGGCCACGGCGAGGCCCACCCAACGCTGCCGGGCCGCGGGATCGCGCGGCGCCACGCGAACCGGGTGCGATGGTTCGCCTGCCACCGGCTGTACGGGTCGTGCCGTTGGAATCACGCCGCCCCTTCGGCGGGAGACCCGTCTGGCGGTGGAAGGTCGTAGAGCGCGCGCCACTGCGCATCTTTCAGCGATGCCGCACTTTGATCGAAAGCCACGCGCCCCGCGCGCAGGCCCAGGATGCGCGGGAAATGCCGGCGCGCCAACTCTGCCTGGTGCAGCGACACGACCAGGGTCACGCCGCGGCGCCGGGCCTCGGAGCACAACACATCAAGCACCTGCTCGCCATGCACCGGGTCTAAGGCGGCCAGCGGTTCATCCAGCAGCCACATACGTGCCGGAGCCACCAAGGCGCGGGCCAGGCCGACCCGTTGGCGCTCGCCGCCGGAGAGCCGGTCGACGCGGTCGAAGAGTCGCCCCGCGAGCCCGAACGGCTCAAGGGCCGCCTGGGCGGCGGCGGCGTCTGCCGGGATAAACAAGGATGACAGGCCGCGCCAGAACCCGAGGCTGGGCAGGCGCGCAGCCAGCACCGCCGTCACCACCCGCTGGCGCGGTGGCAATGGCGGAACCTGGGGCGCCAGGAAGAGCGTGCGACGCACGCGTTGCCGGCCCTGCGGAGTGAGTTGCCAGAAGGTTTCCCCTCCCAGGCGCAGCGTGCCG
>CAIQGU010000168.1 GCA_903871435.1 uncultured Burkholderiales bacterium
CGCGAAAAGCAGCCTGCGACATTACCCGAAAAGGCCTACCAAACGGCGCGCAGGAAAAGCGGCACGCCGCAGCGCCTTTTGCTTAACCCATGGCATGGCGAACCAGCGCTTTCTTGAGCGGGCGGATTGTGTTTACGGCCGACATGCCGGCGTTGCGCAGGAATCGCAGGCGATCGTCCGGCGCCTGGAAGAGCCGCGCAAGACCGTCGACGGTGGCGCGCATCAGGGCAAGCGGTTCGGCGCGGGCCCGTTCGTAACGCCGCAAAGCGCGTACATCCCCCAGACGGCGCCATGGTTCGTTGCTATCGAGCATCGCCAGAAATTGCGCAACATCCTGCAACCCAAGGTTCAGGCCCTGCCCCGCCAGCGGATGCACGACGTGGGCAGCATCTCCCAGCAACAGCGCGCCGGGACGAACCAGGCGGTCGACCACCATGCGATGCAGAACGAAGGCGTGGCGTTCGCCCAGCACATCCATGGCGCCCAGGCTGTGCCTGGCCCTGCCGGCGACGCGGCGTGCAAAGGCGTCCGGGGGCAGATCCATCAGCGCCGGCACCAGCGCGTCAGGGGCGCTCCAGACCAGGGATACGCGCTTGCCCGGCAAAGGCAGCAGCGCAACGATGCCTTCGTCCGTGAACCACTGGCGCGCAATACCCGAGTGCGGCCACTGCGTGCTGAAGTTGGCCACTATGGCCGTCTGCCCGTATAGGCTGTGCCGCGAAACAATGCCAGCCGCGGCGCGCACTGCCGACTGCCGTCCGTCGGCACCCAGCAGCAGGTCGGCGCCCAATTCGCCGCCGTCATCCAGGCGTAACTTCACTGCCGGGCCTGGACCCGTATCGCCCTGGAAGACCGCGGAGTCGAAACCCTGCGCCCGATGTTCAATGCCAGGCGTCATCGCGCAGGCCAGCCACAGCGCGCGGGTAAGTTGCGATTCCTCGCAGATGGTTGCAAGGTGGCCTGCCGCGGCCGCCGGAACATCAAACGCCAGGCGTCCGCCGTCGTCCCCCACGACTTCCATGCGGTTAACGGGACACAGCCGCGTCGCATCCAGCTGCGCCCAGACACGCTGGCGCTCAAGCAGGCTGACGGTGGCGGGTGCAAGCGCATAGATGCGCGCATCCCACTGCGGATCGCCTCCTGGCTTTGCCGCCGCGGACGCGGCCGGCGACGCGGGGCCCGGAACCGGACCGAGGAGGGTCACGGCAATACCGCGCTGCGCGCAGCCCAGCGCAGCGCTCAGCCCGACAACGCCGGTACCGACCACGG
The DNA here is from genome assembly GCA_903871435.1 of uncultured Burkholderiales bacterium. Classification (GTDB taxonomy): domain Bacteria; phylum Pseudomonadota; class Gammaproteobacteria; order Burkholderiales; family Burkholderiaceae_F; genus GJ-E10. Next base: position 1,270 of record CAIQGU010000168.1, read on the forward strand.
CCACGTGGCGGCTGGCCGTACGCGAGTTCTGAAAGGCGGCCATGCGCACTCCTGGTTGCCGGACCGTTATTATAAGAGGGTGCGTGCTACCATCTTTTGACTCTGCCGGAACGAACCGTACCGGTTGCGCCCGTCCCATGACCCTGCACTCCCACCCCGGCACTCCCACGCACGACAAGACCGCGCTCATCGCGCGTGTGCGCTCCGCGCTGCAATCCCTCGACGCCACGCTGGTCGCCCACTATTACGTCGATGGCGATCTGCAGGACCTGGCCGAGGCAACGGGAGGCTGTGTCGGCGACTCCCTGGAAATGGCGCGCTTTGGACGCGATCATCCTGCCCGCACACTGGTGGTGGCCGGCGTGCGTTTCATGGGCGAGACGGCCAAGATCCTCAGTCCCGACAAGCGCGTGCTGATGCCGACGCTGGAGGCGAACTGCTCACTCGATATCGGCTGTCCTATCGATGCGTTCGATGCATTCTGCAATCAGCACCCCGACCGCACGGTGGTGGTTTACGCCAACACCAGCGCGGCGGTGAAGGCCAGGGCCGACTGGGTCACGACGTCAAGCACCGGTCTCGACATCGTGCGCCACCTGCACGAACAGGGGCAAAAGGTACTCTGGGCACCGGATATCCACCTGGGCAGCTACATCCAGTCCAAAACCGGCGCCGATATGCTGCTCTGGAACGGCAGTTGCATCGTTCACGACGAATTCAAGGCCGTTGAACTCGATCTGCTGCGCCATGAGCATCCGGATGCCAAGGTGCTGGTGCACCCGGAATCTCCCGCAGCGGTCATTGCCCAGGCCGACGTGGTGGGTTCCACGACGCAGTTGCTGCGAGCGGCCCAAACCCTGGGAGCGCGCACTTATATCGTTGCCACCGACAATGGCATCCTGCACAAGATGCGTCAGGCCCAGCCCGGCACGGTGTTCCTCGAAGCGCCCACCTCGGGCAACGGCGCCACGTGCAAGAGCTGCGCGCACTGTCCGTGGATGGCAATGAACGTGCTTGACCGGCTGGCAACCACCCTGGAGTCGGCACTCGCCGGCAGCAGCGCGCAAGAAATCCACGTCGACCCCGCTCTGGGACTGCGGGCGCGCCAGCCGATCGACCGGATGCTCGCCTTTGCGGCGGCGCGCAAGGCCGCAAGCCC
>CAIQGU010000169.1 GCA_903871435.1 uncultured Burkholderiales bacterium
CAAAGAGCGTGGCCCCCAGCTTGGCCAGCGCGTCACGCAGCGTGGCGGCCGCACGCTCCGGATTGTCCGCCGGCGCGTAATCCTGCGGCGCGGGCACGCTCACCGCATGCCCCTCGCGGTCGGCCAGGTGCAGGACCAGTCCGGCCGCATCTTCCGTGACGCGCCAGTCCACGGCGATACGCCGCTCTACCGTCTTACCCTCCAGCGTGCGCAGCCAGGCCATGTCGCGATTGCGCGAGATGCTGACGTCAGCCTTGAGGTCGGGCAGGGTGCTGACCGGCTCGTTGGGTTCGACGCGCCAGATGGCCGGCACGGCGCCGGCGGCGCTCACCCGAACCGCCTTGTTGATGGGCACGCCGATCAGTTCCTGCTGCAGGTTGTAGTAGGTGAGGCCGTCGCCATTGTGCAGTTCACCTACACCCTCGTCGACACAGATATCGAAACTTTCGAAGCCGACGCGCACAACGTGGCCGATGGGCAGTCCGGCGAACTTGGGGCTGTCGAAGGCGCCGATGTCGTCGGTGCGGCCATTGACGAAATAGTCGGTGCGCCCGCGGTGGAAATTGCGCGAGGGGTCCGGCGTGAAGTGGAAAGTGCAGCGACCGCTGCTGGCGGCGCGCAGGTCGCCGCGCGCGTCCAGGATGGCATCGAGGCGCTGCCGGTAGTGCGAGGTCACGTTCTTGACGTAGCCCATGTCCTTGTAGCGGCCCTCGATCTTGAACGAGCGTATGCCGGCGTCGATCAGCGCCTCGAGGTTCTCGGTCTGGTCGTTGTCCTTCATGGACAGCACGTGCTTGTCGTGGGCCACGACGCGGCCCTGCGTGTCAGTGACGGTATAAGGCAGGCGGCAGGCCTGTGAACAATCGCCGCGGTTGGCGCTGCGGCCGGTCTGGGCGTGGCTTACATAGCACTGGCCGCTGTAGGCCACGCAGAGCGCACCGTGGATGAAGAATTCGAGCGTAGCCTCGCGCACCTCGGCCGCCACCATGCGGATCTGCGGCAGCGTGAGCTCGCGCGCCAACACGATCTGGGAAAAGCCCACGTCCTGCAGGAACCGCGCCTTTTCCGGCGTGCGGATATCCGTCTGCGTGCTGGCGTGCAACTGCAGCGGCGGTAGATCGAGTTCAAGCAGCCCCATGTCCTGCACGATGAGCGCGTCCACGCCACTGTCGTAGAGTTGGTGGATCATGCGCCGCGCGGGTTCCAGTTCGTCATCGCGCAGGATAGTGTTGAGCGTGACGAAGATGCGCGCGTGGTGGCGATGGGCGTGCTTGACCAGGCGCTCGATGTCGCCGATGTCGTTGGCCGCATTGACTCGCGCCCCAAAGGACGGGCCGCCGATATAAACCGCATCGGCGCCATGGTTGATGGCGGCGACGCCGATATCGGCGTTTTGCGCGGGCGCAAGCAGTTCGAGGTCAGGGCGGGGAGCGGACATTCGCCGATGGTAATGGGATTTGCCGTTTGTTGTTGCAGCATCCGGTGGGGGGGGCTTGTGCAGGTTCATTGGCCTCGATTGCCGCCGGAGCAGGTCGGACGCGGCAGCTCCTGCGATGGCGCCATGTTATTTTCGCCGGCATGACACCCGACGAATTCCGCAAGGCGGGCCACGCCCTGGTCGAATGGATCGCCGCCTACCGCGAGCGCGCGGCCAAGGGCGAATGGCCGGTGCAGTCGCCCTCCCGTCCTGGCGATCTGCTGGC
>CAIQGU010000170.1 GCA_903871435.1 uncultured Burkholderiales bacterium
ACCCGCAAGGGCTCACTCCGCAACACCGCGGTGGAGCGCAAATGTGGCCACTGGCGGTTGCGGGCCGCGAAGTTGCGGTGTGCGTCGTATCGATGGGCAACCCGCACGCGGTCCAGATCGTGGCGGATACGGAGACGGCGCCGGTGGAGATTTTTGGGCCGCTCATCGAGAAGCACCCGCGTTTTGCCAACTGCTGCAACGCCGGCTTCCTGCAGATCCTCGACCGCAACACGGTGCGCCTGCGCGTATGGGAACGCGGAAGCGGCGAGACCCTCGCGTGCGGAACCGGCGCCTGCGCCGCGGTAGTTACCGGCATGCGCATGGGCCTGCTCGACTCGCCGGTTCTGGTGCATGCCCGCGGTGGCGACTTGCGCATCGAATGGGAAGACCGTGAGGGTGACGCGAACCGGCCCTCCTCGAGCCGCGGCGACGATACGGCGCAGGATCGGCATTGGGGCCGCCGGGCGGGAGATACGGCGGCGGTGGCGCCGGTGCGCATGGCCGGTCCGGCCATGAAAGTGTTCGAAGGGGAGATTGAGCTTTGATCGTGGCCAGCACGCGCGTGCGCTCCATCCGCCTGCCCCGCACCCCCGCGTATACGGTCCCGCCATGCGGAGCGCGCAATGAGTGATGACGATGTCGTTCGCTACCTGAACGACAACCCGGACTTTTTCGTCCGGCACCCCGAACTCTTCACCGAGCTGCAGCTGCCCGATCCGCACCAGGGCAAGGCCGTGTCGCTGGTGGAACGCCAGGCAGCCCTGCTGCGCGAACGCGTCAAGGCCTTGGAGTCGCGTCTGTCGGAACTGCTGCGCATTGGCCGCGACAACGACGTGCTGGCGCGCCACTTGGTCGAATGGAGCAAGGCGCTGCTGGTCCAGCCGCATCGCGACCGCATGGCCGCCGTGGCAGCCGACGCACTTAAACAGGTGTTCGGAGTTCCCCTTGCGGAAGTGCGCATCTGGGGCGCGGCGCCGTCCAGCCACGACGCGACTGCGGCGAGGTGGGCGGCCAGCCTGCCCGCGCCCGTTTGTGGCACGGGCCTCGACCTGGGCGCGCTGCAGGGCCTGGCCGACGGCTGGTCCAATGCGCGCAGCGCAGCGGTGATTCCCTTGCGCAACGGCGATGCAGTGCCGTTCGGACTGATAGCCCTGGGGTCTTCGGACCCGGCACGCTTCGACGCCAATTTGGGAACCGCCGTGCTCGCGCGGATCGGCGAATTAGCGAGCGCGGCACTCGTCCCCGTAGAGCCGGCTTCAGCGCCGTAACGATGGCGACGACGACGGCGGCTGGCGGCAGCGTGCTGCTCAAGGCCGGCAAGGAAAAATCGCTGCAGCGGCGCCATCCCTGGATCTATGCCACCGCAATTGCCCAGGTGATCGGCACGCCGGCCAATGGCGCGCTGGTGGACGTGCGCGGCAGCGACCGTCGCTTCCTGGCATGGGCGGCCTACTCGCCGGGGTCCGCAATACGCGCCCGCTGCTGGAGCTACCGCGAGGCCGATGTGATCGACGCCGATTGGCTGGGTGAGCGCGTGCGATCCGCCGTAGCGCGACGACTCGGCCTTTGGGTATCCACCAACGCGGCGCGCCTGGTCTTTGGCGAGGCCGATGGCCTGCCAGGCCTGGTCGCCGACCGCTATGACGACATGCTGGTCGTGCAGATCCAGGCCCCCGGCGTGGACAGCCATCGCGAAGCCCTGCTCGACGCACTATGCGCCGCCACCGGCTGCGCCACGGTTTTCGACCGCTCCGATGCGGCCTTGCGTACCCGAGAGGGTCTGCCCGCATCGGGTGGCGTGCTGCGCGGACCCGCGCCGCTCGAGGTGGTGCGCATCCACGAGCACGGTGTGCAGTACGCGGTGGATATCCGCCGCGGTCACAAGACGGGCTTTTACCTGGATCAGCGCGACAGCCGGCGCGCCCTGGCCGATCTGGTGCGGGACTTCGTTCAGCGCCATGGCCGCGGGCCGCGGGTACTCAACTGCTTTTGCTACACGGGCGGGTTCAGCCTTGCCGCGGCCCTCGCGGGCGCGGCGGAGGTCATATCCGTAGACTCGTCGGCGGACGCACTGGCGCTGGCCCGCGGCAATGCGGAACTCAATGGCCTTGCCGGCGAATCGCCGCAAGCGCTCCACTGGGTGTGCGGGGACGTCTTCGAGCAGTTGCGCCAGTTGCGCGATCAGGGCGAGCGGTTCGACTTCGTGATTCTCGACCCGCCCAAGTTCGCCACAAACCAGCACCAGGTGGACCGCGCGGCGCGCGCTTACAAGGACATCAATCTGGGGGGACTGCGGCTGCTGCAACCGGGCGGCAGCCTGCTCAGTTTCTCCTGCTCGGGTGCCATTGAGGTCGATCTTTTCCAGAAGATCGTGGCCAGTGCCGTCATCGATTCGGGCATCGACTGCTACCTGCGCGGACGCCTGGGCGCGGGCCTGGACCATCCAACGCTGGTCACGCAGCCGGAAGGCGAATACCTCAAGGGTCTGCTGCTGGAGCGCACGTAGCGCCGGAACGAGGCCTTCCGGGCCGCGACAGCACCGGTTTTATCGGAACGCCGGCCGCCGGCAATTGATTCTCAACAACTTTTTCCTGCGGGCGGGGGCCCGCCCTGCGGCGGAAATTTGGTCTACACTTCGCGCCCCGCAATTTTTTCCCCGCCGAGGCGCCTCATTTTGGCAGCCCGGCGCGACACGGGTGGCCTGCCTGCGCGGCGTAGCCCTTCCCGGCACCGGATTCCACGCAAGCGAGCAAGCCGGGGGCCAGGCAGCGGGCGGCGATTGCGGCATGGTTTCCAGGCGGGGTCTGCAGCGGGGTTTGCAGCAAAGATTTCAGCCGGGATTGCAGCCGGACATTCGATTAACCATCGGCAGGTGGAGCAGAACGTGGCGGACAAGCGCAGCAATGCAGCAACAGACCGGTCGGCGGAAAAATCCGCCGCACGCAGCTTGATCCCCGTAACCGTCCTCACCGGTTTCCTGGGCGCCGGCAAGACCACGCTGCTCAACCGCATCCTCAGCGAAACGCACGGCCACCGCATCGCCGTGATCGAGAACGAATTCGGGCCCGAAAGCGTCGACAACGAGCTGCTGGTGCGCGACGCCGGCGAGCAGATCGTCGAGATGAACAATGGTTGCGTCTGCTGCACGGTTCGGGGCGACCTGGCGCGCATCCTGGGCGAGTTGTGGGACAAGCGGGCTGCGGGCGCCATTTCCTTCGACCGCGTGGTGATCGAGACCACGGGCATGGCCAATCCCGGGCCCGTGACCCAGACGTTCTTCGTCGACGAGACCGTGGGTACGCGCTACCGCATCGACGGCGTGATCACCGTGGTCGACGCCAAGCATGGCCACCAGACGCTGGACACGCAGACCGAGGCCCAGAACCAGGTGGGCTTTGCCGACCGCATCCTGATGTCCAAGACCGATCTCGTGGACCCGGACGAAGCCAGTTCACTGCGCGATCGGCTGGTGCGCATGAATCCACGCGCTCCCATACGCAGTGTGCACATGGGGCAAGTGCCCGTCGGCGAGATCTTCGACATCGGCGGTTTCGACCTGAACTCCGTCCTGGAACTGGACCCTGACTTCCTGGCGGCCGAACACCCGGATGCCCGGCGCGACCGTCAAGCGCACGGCAACCACGATCACGGGCATGACCACGGCAGCCATCACCATGAGGACGAAAGTCACGTGCACGGCCCGGACTGCGGTCATGATCATGAGCACGGCCATGATGAAGGCCATGGCCATCATCACCATGACGACGCGATAAAGGCGTTTCTTTTCACATCGGAGCGGCCCTTCGATGCCCGCCGGCTGGAAGAAACGATGAGTGCCTTCATCCAGGTTTACGGACCCGACCTGCTTCGGTATAAAGGCGTGCTTTTCGTTCGCGGGTCGGGGCGACGCATGATCTTGCAGGGCGTGCACATGTTGATGGGCGTAGAGCCGGGGCGCAGTTGGGAGCGCCGCGATACGCCATCGAGCAGGATGGTTTTCATCGGGCGCAATCTGCCCAAGGAAATTTTTGTCCAGGGTCTCGAATCGTGTCTGATTCGCTGATGCTGGCTTCAGCAGCACCCCGCAACGCCGCGCGCACGTGCGGTAGGAAAGGTTGATCGATGGCTACGAAATCCAAGGCGCCCGCGAAGTCCGCGGGAGCGGCAAAAACGGCAAAGACACCTGCCAAGCGCCCCGCCAAGCTCACGCCCAAGGCAGCGGGCAAGTCGACCACGTCGGTAGCGCACAAATCCGCCACCAAGGTGGCCGCCAAACCGGCAGCCAAGAAGGCTGCGCCCGCCCCGGCCAAGGCCGTCAAGGAAGCGAAGCCGGCGCCGGCGGCCAAGACCGGCAAGGCGCCTCCGTTGGCGCCCGTCAAGGCAGCCGCAAAGCCGGCGCCCACCAAATCCACGGGCCGCGGCAGCCCGCGCCTGGGCGCCGTGCCCGCGGCGCCGGCCAATGCGGTCGGATCAGTGGCCTCCATCGGCCTGCCCCCGCCCAAACCGCCGGCGCGGCAGCCGGTCGCGGTGAGCCAAAAGGACATCGCCACCGCCACCGAATACCTGCTCCGCCGCTCGGCCGGCCGCAGCGAAGCGCCGGTGATCGTCGACGGCAAGCCCCTGCCCACCGAAGAGCAGATGCTGTCCATGCCCGATTCGGACTACATGAACGAGCGCCAGCTGGCTTTCTTCCGCTACCAATTGCAGGAGATCGAGCGGCAGATTCTCAGCAATGCCGACGAAACCACCGAGCACCTGCGCGAGACGGTGATCGTTCCCGACCCGGCCGACCGCGCCACCATCGAGGAAGAGCACGCGCTTGAATTGCGCACCCGCGACCGTGAGCGCAAGCTGCTCAAGAAGGTGCAGGCTTCGCTGGCGCAGATCGAAGCGGGCGAATACGGCTTCTGCGAGGAGACCGGCGACCCCATCGGCGTGCCGCGCCTGCTGGCACGGCCAACCGCAACGCTGAGCCTGGAGGCGCAGCAGCGCCGCGAGATCAAGCAGAAGCTGTTTGGGGATTGATGTCCGCTTGAGGCCGCGCGGTTGACGCTTCGTACCGTGCGGTTGAGGCAGTTGATCGCGGCGCATTGATTGAGGTACACCGGTGCGTCCGCACCGGCTGCAACGACAACGGGAAGCACATGAAAACCGTGAACCGTCGCAATTTCCTTGGTGCATCCGCAGCGCTGGCTGCGCAGTTGAGCCTGTTACCGCGCGCGCGCGCCGAAGCACTCGCGCCCCTGGCCGTGCCCACCGTCGACACCTTGCGCATCAAGGTGCTCACCGATTCCAGCTACGACACGCCGCGTCCCGGCACCTCGCGCTGGGTCAAAGTCACCCGCGCGCCGTTTTTTGCCGGCTCCGACTTCCGCAAGGCCTTGCACAACGAGTGGGGGCTGTCGCTCGCGCTGGAGTCCCAGGCGGGCGCCGAGACGCGCAGCCTGATGCTCGACTACGGCTACACCGCCCAGGCCCTGCTCAACAACGCCGACATACTCGGACTGGATGTGGGCAAGGTGCGTGCGCTCATCCTGAGTCACGGACACTACGACCATTTTGGCGGTCTCATCGGCTTTCTGCAGCAGAACCGCAACAAGCTGCCCGCCGACCTCACCTTGTACGTGGGCGGCGAGGACAACTTCTGCAACCGCGTGACGCGATCGGGGGCGCCGGGGCACTTCGCCGACTGGGGCGTGCTCGACCGCCGCGAACTGGCCGCGCTGAACGTGCGCATCGTCTCCTGCGAGCAGCCCACCATCATCGAAGGCCAGGCATTCACGACCGGCAGCATCCAGCGGCGCAGCTTCGAGCGCGTGCTGCCCAACACGCTGGTCGAATACGGCAAGAAGGATGGCCTGGGCTGCGACATGCCGGCCGCTGCGGCCAAGGCCCAGGGCAAACCGGTGCCGGACGAACATCTGAATGAACACGCCACCTGCTTCAACCTGAAGGACCGCGGCCTGGTGATCATCTCGTCCTGCGGCCATGCGGGCATCGTCAATACCGTGCTGCAGGCGCAGGAGGTCTCGGGCATACGCAAGGTTCACGCGGTGGTGGGCGGGTTCCATCTGTTTCCCGCGGACGACGAATATGTCCAGAAGACCGTCGCCGAACTCAAGTCTCTCGACCCCGACGTGGTCATACCACTGCACTGCTCCGGGCCCGGCTTCGCCGCGAAGATGCGTGAATTGCTGGCCGACCGGCTGGTCATGTCGACCAACGGCACCGAGTTCCTGTTCGGAACGTAACCGGTGGCGATCGCGCCGGTGTCGGGGCGCGCGCTGCGCAGCATGATGCTGCTGTTTGCCATGGCAGCCACGGCAGGCCTGCCCGCACAGGGTTCGTCCGACCCGGCCAATGAGACTGCCGGAAATGCAGCGCGCCTCATGAACGAGCTGATGTCGGGGCGCGCAGCGGTGGGCGGTCCGTTCACCCTGACGGATACGCTGGGACAGCGGCGCGGCCTGGCGGAATTTCGCGGCCAGATTGTCCTGCTGTATTTCGGCTACACGCAGTGTCCGGACACCTGCCCGGCGGATCTTGCCCAGATCACGGACGCGCTCACGCGTCTGGGCGAGGCGGGCAAGGCAGTACAGCCGATCTTCGTCACCCTGGACCCTGATCGGGACACGCCTGCTGTTCTGCGCGAATACGCCGCTGCATTTCATCCTCGCCTGATTGCCCTGCGCGGTACTGCTGCGGAAACGCGGGCGGTGGCAGAGTCTTATAAGG
>CAIQGU010000171.1 GCA_903871435.1 uncultured Burkholderiales bacterium
CGACTGGATCCACTTCGATGTCATGGACAATCATTACGTCCCTAATCTGACCATCGGTCCCCTGGTTTGCGAGGCCATCCGCCCGCACATCACGGCGCCTATCGATGTGCACCTCATGGTCGAGCCGGTTGACGCACTGGTGCCGATGTTTGCCAAGGCGGGCGCCAATTTCATCTCCTTTCACCCGGAGGCCAGCCGCCACATCGACCGCACGCTGGCCATGATCCGCGACAACGGTTGCAAGGCCGGCCTGGTTTTCAATCCGGCCACGCCGCTCGACTACCTCACCCATGTGCTCGACAAGGTCGATCTCGTCCTGCTCATGTCGGTCAACCCGGGATTTGGCGGCCAGAGCTTCATTCCCGAGACCCTGCGCAAGCTGCGCTCGGCGCGCGCGCTCATCGACAACCATGCCCGCGAGACGGGACGCTCTATCTTGCTCGAGGTCGACGGTGGCGTGAAGGTCGATAACATCGGCGCCATTGCCGCCGCGGGCGCCGATACCTTCGTCGCGGGTTCCGCCATCTTCGGGTCGTCCAGCTACGAAACCACCATTGCAGCGATGCGGCGCGAAATCGCCGCGGCAGTGTCGGCCGCGGGAAACTGACGCTGTGACCATTGCAAAATCTGCCGCTTTGCCAACGCTCCGTGTCACCCTCATAGATCTGGATGGCACGCTGCTCGATACCGCTCCCGATCTGGCGTTTGCCGCAAACCGCGCCCGCGGCGCTTTTGGTCTTCCCGAGCTACCGGTGACGCGCGTCGCGCAGTTCGTCGGCAAGGGAACCGACATGCTTGTGCAGCGCTCCGTTACCGACACACTGGATGGACGCCTCGACGCAGCGGACTTTGCCCGAGCCAAGGTCGTTTTCGAGGAGCATTACCGGGTTGTCAACGGCACCCTATCCCACGTCTTTCCCGGGGTCCCCGAGGCGCTTGCGCTGTTGCGGGCGGCCGGCCTCTCGCTGGCCTGCGTGACCAACAAGCCACGCGAGTTCACCGTGCCCTTGCTGGAACGCTCGGGTCTGATGGCGCGGCTCGACGTCGCGGTGTGCGGTGACGAGGTTGCGCGCCGCAAGCCCTATCCGGACCTCGTCGAGGAGGCCTGCCGGCGCCTGGGCGCCGCGCCCGCCGATGCGATCCTCATCGGCGATTCGGCCAACGATGCGCAGGCAGCCCATGCGGCGGGCTCGCGCAGCGTGCTCGTCGAGACTGGCTACAACGAGGGCGAGTCGGTGCATGATCTGGCGCACAGTGACGGGGTCGAAGGCGTGTTCCCCACCCTGCTTGCCGCCGCGCAGTGGATATTGCGCCCCGTGGCCGATGCAACGCTGCATACCACGCCATGACGGAACTCGAATTCCAGGCCCTCGCCACCCAGGGCTACAACCGCATTGCGCTGATCGCCGAGACTTTCGCCGACCTCGACACGCCGCTGTCTCTTTACCTGAAACTGGTCCGCAGCCAGCCCAGCAGCGCCAATTCCTTTCTGCTGGAATCGGTCGTTGGCGGCGAGCGCTTCGGCCGCTACTCGTTCATCGGCCTGCCGGCGCGCACCCTGCTGCGCAGCAGCGTGCGGCCGGGCGGGGCCAGCCGGACCGAGGTTGTAACCGATGGCAAGGTGGTGCAGACCGACATTGGCGACCCGCTGCGCTTCATCGAACAATATGCCGCGCAATTTCGCGTGGCGCTGCGCGCCGGGCTGCCGCGTTTCTGCGGCGGGCTCGCGGGCTATTTCGGTTACGACACCGTCCGCCTCTTCGAGCACCGCCTTACCCAGGTTCCGCCCGACGACCTGGGCCTGCCCGATATCCAGCTGCTGCTCACGGAAGAGCTCGCGGTCGTCGACAACCTCAGCGGCCGTGTTTATCTCATCGTTTACGCCGACCCCAGCCAGCCCGAGAGCTATCAACGCGCCCGCGCCCGGC
>CAIQGU010000172.1 GCA_903871435.1 uncultured Burkholderiales bacterium
CTGTTCGCAGGCTGGATCACGCACAGCCGCCAGAGGCGTCAGCCGCAAGGGCAACTCGCCGGCCCATACAGGCCAGGTCATGTCCTCCGCCTTGTCTTCGGGCGGTCCCTGGCGGACCTTGGCGGCAGCCTCGTGCAGGCTGATGCGCAGCACCGTGGTTGCCGCAAGTTCGTTGGCGTCGCCCGGCCGTATCGTGGCCTGGCGGCCCGGCAGTATGCGTTCCAGGAAGGCCGCCAGCGCGGCGGGCTTCTCCGCTTCGGGCACCACGGCAAAACTGCCATAGATGACAACCGAGCGGTAATTGATCGCATGGTTGAAAGCGGAGCGGGCCAGCACGAGACCGTCGAGCAGCGTGATGTTGACGGCCACCGCTGCCCCGGACTGCAGCGCCTTGAGCATACGGCTGCCGTTTGAGCCGTGTATATATAGGTGGTCCGCCTGGCGCCAGCAGCCGGTCGGTATACAGTGCACGCCATCGGGCCCGGCAAAGGCGATGTGGCAGATGAGGGCCGCATCGACAATGGCGTGCACCGTGGCAGTGTCGTACCGGGCGAATTCGGGAATCCGCCGCACCTGCGTGCGGGCGCTGGGCGGGGATGCCGGCGGATCATTGCCAGGGGGAATGGTGGACGAAATGCTGCTCATGGTGGGCATGTTTCCTTTGAGATCCTGCATGGGCGCGCACGCCGCGCGCCCGTCATGTGCGCGCCGCAGCGGCTGCGTGTCCTTCTACCACCGCGCAGCGCCCGGTGGAAGCAAGTCCTCGATTCCCGCCGCGATCCCCGCGACGGGAATGCGCCTCCCATGAACATCCTGCTGACCGGTGGCGCCGGCTACATCGGCAGCCTGGCCTGCGTGCGGCTGATCGAGGCCGGCGAACGCCCGGTCATCTATGACAACCTGTCCAACAGCAGTGCAGCCGTTGTCGACCGGATTGCGGCGCTCACCGGCGTGCGGCCGGAACTGGTCGAGGGCGACATCCGCGACCGCGCACGCCTGGACGAGTTGCTGAAACGCAGCCCCTTCGATGCGGCCATCCATTTTGCCGGGAGCAAGGCCGTGGGCGAATCGACCCGCGATCCGCTGCTCTATTACGACAACAACGTCCATGGATCGCGCGTGCTGCTGAGCGCCCTGCACGATGCCGGCGTGCGCTCCATCGTCTTCAGTTCCTCAGCAACGGTGTACGGCGACCCCGACACCGTGCCGCTCGACGAACAGGCGCCCACCCGGCCTGCCAACACCTACGGCCGCACCAAGCTGGTCATCGAAAACATGCTGCGCGACCTTGCCGTCGCGGCGCCGGACTGGTCGGTCACCCTCCTGCGCTACTTCAATCCGGTGGGCGCCCATCCGTCGGGCCAGCTGGGCGAAGACCCGCAAGGCCCACCCAACAACCTGGTTCCGTATATCGCCCAGGTGGCCGTCGGCCGCCGGCCGCACCTCACCGTGTTCGGGGACGACTACGCCACGCCCGACGGCACGGGCGTGCGCGACTACATCCATGTCATGGACCTGGTCGATGGTCACATTGCCGCCCTGCGCCGGCGGCACGGGCAGCCCGGCGTGCGCACCTATAACCTGGGCACGGGCCGTGGCCATAGCGTAATGGAGGTGCTGCAGGCCTTCGAGCGTGCCGCCGGCCGTAGCATCGCGCACGTGGTGGCGCCGCGGCGTCCCGGCGACGTGGCCCGGTACTGGGCGGATCCCGCGCTCGCGGCCCGCGACCTCGACTGGCGCGCCGTGCGCAGCCTGGATGACATGTGCCGGGACGCCTGGCGCTGGCAAAAAGATAATCCGGATGGCTATGCGGCCGCGCCGGACCGCATCCGCACCGCCTGATCGGGTACAGTCCCGCCTCCCGTTTTGTGTTCCGCCCAACCGCCCACGCCGGAAGCCCCGCCATGACCATGCGCTTTCAGTTTCCCATCGTCGTCATCGACGAGGATTTCCGCTCCGAGAACGCCAGCGGCGTGGGCATTCGCGCCCTCACGCGCGCGCTCGAGGAGGAGGGCGTCGAGATCATCGGCGTCACCAGCTTCAGCGATGTGCGCGGCTTCGCGCAGCAGCACAGCCGCGCGTCGGCCTTCATCCTTTCCGTGGACGACGAGGAACTGCCGGTTACCGAGGGCAGCCCCATCGTCGCCGACCTGCGCGCCTTCCTCGAGGAAATCCGCTTCCGCAACGCCGACATCCCCATCTTTCTCTACGGCGAGACGCGCACCTCAAGGCATCTGCCCAACGACATCCTGCGTGAGTTGCACGGCTTCATCCACATGTACGAGGACACGCCCGAATTCGTGGCGCGCTACATCGTGCGCGAGGCGCGCGTTTACCTCGATGGCCTGGCGCCGCCCTTTTTCAAGGCACTGGTCCACTATGCGCAGGACAGCTCCTATTCGTGGCACTGTCCGGGGCACTCGGGCGGCGTGGCCTTCCTCAAGAGTCCGGTCGGGCGCATGTTCCACCAGTTCTTCGGCGAGAACCTGCTGCGCGCCGACGTCTGCAACGCCGTAGAAGAGCTGGGCCAGTTGCTCGATCACACCGGACCGGTGGCCGCCGCCGAACGCAACGCCGCGCGCATTTTCGGCGCCGACCACCTTTTCTTCGTCACCAACGGCACCTCCACGTCGAACAAGATCGTCTGGAATTACATCGTGGCCCCCGGCGATGTGGTGGTGGTGGACCGCAACTGCCACAAGTCGGTCCTGCACGCCATCACCATGACGGGCGCCATTCCGGTTTTTCTCAAACCCACCCGCAACCACTACGGCATCATCGGCCCCATACCGATCGAGGAATTCGAGTGGGAATCGATCGAGCAGCGCATCCGGGCCCATCCGCTGGTCAAGGGCACCGAGGGCAAGCCGCGGATACTCACCATCACGCAGAGCACGTACGATGGCATCATCTACAACGTCGAGACCATCAAGGAGCTGCTCGACGGGCGCATCGATTCGCTGCTGTTCGACGAAGCCTGGCTGCCGCACGCCGCGTTCAACGGCTTCTACCGCGACATGCACGCCATCGGTGGCGTCTCCGGACCGCGCCAGCGGGCCCGCAAGTCCATGGTCTTTGCCACGCAGTCCACCCACAAGATGCTGGCGGGTCTGTCGCAGGCATCGCAGATCCTCATCCAGAACTCGCAGAGCGAAAACCTGGACCGCGACATGTTCAACGAGGCGTTCATGATGCACACCTCGACCTCGCCCCAGTACGCCATCATCGCCTCCTGCGACATCGCGGCGGCCATGATGGAATCGCCCGGCGGCCCCGCGCTGGTGGAAGAGTCGCTCACCGAGGCGCTGGATTTCCGGCGCGCCATGCGCAAGATCGACACGGAATACGGTGATTCCTGGTGGTTCCAGGTGTGGGGCCCCGAGGCGCCGTTGCCCGAAGGTCCGCCCACGCGCGACTACTGGATGCTGCGCGCGGGCGAACGCTGGCACGGCTTTGGCGACCTCGCGGTCGGCTTCAACCTGCTCGATCCCATCAAGGCCACCATCATCACGCCCGGCCTCGATGTGGAGGGGTCATTCGACGAGACCGGCATCCCGGCGTCCGTGCTCACGCGCTACCTGACCGAGCATGGCATCGTCGTGGAGAAGACCGGGCTCTATTCGTTCTTCATCATGTTCACCATCGGCATCACCAAGGGCCGCTGGAACACGCTGGTGACGGAGCTGCAACAGTTCAAGGACGACTTCGACAGCAACCAGCCGCTGCTGCGCGTGATGCCCGAGTTCGTGCGTGCCCATCCGCATTACGAGGCATTGGGTCTGCGCGACCTCTGCCATGCCATTCACGCCATCTATCGCGCCAACGACATTGCCCGCCTCACCACCGAGATGTACACGTCGGTTATGGAACCCGCGATGATCCCGGCGCGCGCCTATGCGCACATGGCGCACAACGAGATCGACCGGGTCGTCGTCGACGACATCGAGGGGCGGATCTGCGGCGTCCTGCTCACTCCCTATCCGCCCGGTATTCCGCTCCTCATCCCGGGGGAGCGTGTCAACGCGCAGATCGTCAACTACCTGAAGTTCGTGCGCGAGTTCAACGCGCGCTTCCCGGGCTTCGAGAGCGATATCCACGGCCTGGTAAAGCGTGAAAATGGCGGCAAGGTCGAATACTGCCTGGACTGCGTGCGCGAGTAGGCCGCCGAGGCCTAGTCGAAGCGCAGCACGGCGGCAAACCCCCGGCCGCCGGCCACCGGCGAGATCAGCGCCAGCGTGCCGCCCGACTGGGCAACGATGGCCTGGGTGATCGACAGCCCCAGGCCCGAGCCTTCTGCGGCGGTGATGCCGCGCTCGAACGGACGCACCAGTTGCTGCAGGGTTTCGGGCGGCACGCCCGGCCCGTCGTTGATCACCAGCACCGAAAGCGTCTCCACCAGCACGGTCACCCAGGCGTCCTTGCCACCATGCTTGAGGGCGTTGTCGATGAGGTTGCGCAGGGCGATGCCGATGGCGTCGATATCGCCCACCACGCCGGTAGGCCCGTCGGTGATCTCGATGCGTAGCCGCTCGCTGGCCACCGCCTCGGCAAAATCGGCGACTACCATGCGCGCGATCACCGCCAGGTCGACCGGCTCGCGCCGCACGCTGGCGTGCGATTCGATGCGCGCCAGATGCAGCAACCGCGTGGCGAGACGGCCCAGCCGGTCGAGCTGGCGCAGCAGCGCTTCAGCGTTGGGCCGCGCGCTGGTGCCCGCTGCCACCTCGACCAGGCGCTGCGCCTGGGCCCGCGCAGCCGCCAGCGGCGTGCGCAGTTCATGCGCCGTGCGCGCGGCAAAGGCGCGTTCGGCCTCGATCAGCACTCGGTCGCGGGCCATCAGGGTATTGACGCTGGCGATCCAGGGCTGCAGTTCCAGGGGCGCCCCGGTACCCGACAGCGGCCGCAGATCGTCGGGCTTGCGGCTCATCAGTTCCAGGCGCGCCGCGTCCACCGCGCGGCGTCCCAGCCGCATGATGTAGGTGAGCGCCACCGAGGCGGCCCCGAGCAGGCAGATCAGCGTTCCGGCCAGCCAGCCCAGGCTCCCCAGGAGCACATCGCCGCGATAGGTCTGGGATTCGGCCACCTGAACGCGCCGCTGGAAGTCGGTCCGCGTCATCGTCAGTACGCGCCAACCACCGAAGTTATGGATGCCGTCCTCTCCCAGCGGGTCCAGCGGTTCATCCGGGGCGCCGTGGGAGCGCAGCCGCAGCTGGCCCTTGGCATCGTAGATCTGATACACCACGTATTCTTCGTGCGCGCCGATCTCCTCGAGGAAGCGGCGCTGGTCGGCCGTATCGAAGACGATGTTGTCGGGCAGGAACAGGAAGCGCTCGGCCGTTTCCTGCAGGGCGCTGTCGAGAACTTCGCTGCTTTCGTAGAAGAGCCCCATGACCAGCACCGCAGCGCCCACCAGCCAAAGGCCGCCCAGGACCAGCAGCATGTTGCGCGTCACACGCTGCGTCAGGCTCCAGGGAACCTCGGCGGCCGCATCGACGGTCGCCGCGGCTAACGGCTCGGAGCCGTGTCCATCCGCCGCGCGGGGTGACGGCCGTGTGTCCACAGCGTCCGGAGCCACGCCCGGCAGAGCCGCGGGTGGTGGCGTCACCGCTGGCGATGTCACCGGAAGCTGCCCAGCCGGCGGTGCGGCGCCGTCATGCATCGAGCCGGTATCCGAGCCCGCGGTGCGTGCTGATGGCCAGCGGCCCGAGCTTCTTGCGCAAGCGGCTCACGATCACCTCCAGCGAGTTGCTGTCGGACTCGCCCATCCCGTCCTTGGTCAGCTGCGTATCGATATCCGCCCGGCTGTAAATGCGGCCCGGCTGGCGTGCCAAGCAGGACAGCACGGCCCACTCCATCGCGGTGAACTCGATGCGTTCGTCGCCGCGCGCCGCCGCGCGCCCGGCGAGGTCGACGGTCACGTCGCCAATATGGAGGCGGTTGGCGGGCGCGCCGCGCCGGCACACGGCATGCATGCGTGCCAGGATTTCGTTGAGATCGAAGGGCTTGACCACGTAATCGTCGGCACCGGCCTGCAGTCCGCGAATGCGGTCACTCACGGCGTCGCGCGCCGTCAGCACCAGGACCGGCAGCGTCCTGCCTTCGGCCCGCCAATCGCGCAACAGGCTCAAGCCGTCGCCATCGGGCAGGTTCAGGTCCAGCAGCGCCAGTTCCGGCGCCTCGATCTTGCGCGCCTGGCTGATCAGCTTGCACCAATGCACCACGTGCCCGGCGGCCTCCAGGTGATCGGCCACCGCCTGGCCCAGGTCGATATCGTCTTCGAGCAGCAATACGTTCATATCGCCTATCGTGCCACGGTTGGGACGCTGCCGCAGGCGCCAGCATGAACGCCACATGAACAGCCTCTTGCCGTTCTGCCGGGCCTGAGCCTGCGCCGAGCCGTTACCGCCGCCCTGCAGTTTTAGAGCTTTTTATGCCGCCGGAAGGCCACCAAAAGGCTCAGGTCGTAGACGATCTTGAGCGCGCCGCAGGCCAGCAAGGGCGCTCCCAGCCACCCGCCAGCCAGCAGGGCGGCGCCTAGCGCAGGCCCTGCCGCCGCAGCCAGGCTCTTGGGAACGGCCGTGAAG
>CAIQGU010000173.1 GCA_903871435.1 uncultured Burkholderiales bacterium
CGACAGGCGGCTGTAGACCATGGTCTGCTGGGGTTCGCTCAGGTTGATGCCAGCGCGCTTGTAGATGAGCCGCCGTACCCGCTCGAAGTCCTTGGCATGGAATTCGTATTCGCGTACCTCATCCGCCGGCGCACGCAGCGGGAGGGTTACAGCCGGAAGGGAATCTCTTGCGCCCATGGAATTCGCCCATGGCTGGCATGACGGCGCGCCGAACCTGCCGCGGTGGCGGCACGGACTGGCGCACGATGACGTCAGGCAGCCGCCAGGGCCTCCTCTTCGGCGACGATGCCCATCTCGGCGCTGGTCATGAGTTTCTCTATGTCCAGCAATATCAGCATGCGCGAGCGATCTTCGGAACCCACGGTGCCGAGACCCGTGATGAAGTTGGCGTCGAGCAGGGAGTTGAACTCGGGGGCGGCGCGGATCTGCTCGGCGCTCAGTTCCAGCACGTCGCTTACCGAGTCGACCACGGCACCGACGATCCGGCCTGCCACGTTGAGTATGACGACCACGGTGAATTCGTCGTAGCGGACTTCGCCCAGGTTGAACTTGAGCCGCAGGTCGACGATGGGGACGATGACGCCGCGCAGGTTGATGACACCCTTGAGAAATTCCGGCGCGCCTGCAATCCGCGTCACCGCGTCATAGCCGCGGATCTCCTGCACCTTGAGGATGTCGATGCCATATTCCTCGTTGCCCAGCCGGAATGTCAGGTATTCGCTCGGCTTGACGACCGCTTCCGCAATCTGCTCCATCATTCCCATCTCAGCTCCCGTTTCAGACTGGCGTCGCCCCGGGGGCTACGCCCTTGATGCCCGTCGGCGCCCGGATCGTTCCGGCCCGCGGTTTCGCATGAATGTCAGTGGCGTGCCCGCTTCACCAGGCTCGATACGTCGATGATGAGCGCGACGTGCCCGTCGCCCAGTATCGTTGCGCCCGATATGTCGCGGACGCGGCGGTAGTTGGACTCCAGGTTCTTGACCACCACCTGGTGCTGGCCCAGCAGTTCATCGACGATCGCCGCCAGGCGCTTGCCTTCGGCTTCTATGATCACGAGGATCTCGTTGGCCGGTTTGCCGGACTCGTCGCCTGCCGGCTGGGGCACATTGAACTCCTGGCCGAGCGAAACCACCGGCATGTATTCGTCGCGCACCTTGACCACGCGGCCGTTGGACCCCACGGTCTGGATCATCCCCGGCTCGACCTGGAAGGACTCGATGACGGAGGCCAGCGGCAGGATGTAGGTCTCGCCGCCAACACCGATGGACATGCCGTCCATGATGGCCAGCGTGAGCGGCAGCCGGACGCAGACGCGCGTTCCCTGGCCCTGAACCGAGTCGAGTTCGGCCGTACCGCCAAGTGCCGCGATGTTGCGTCGTACGACGTCCATCCCAACGCCCCGTCCCGACACATCGCTGACCGTGTCCGCGGTAGAGAAGCCGGCCTCCCAGATCAGCGCCCAGACTTCGGAGTCGGTCATGTCGTCCCGCACCGGCAGGCCGCGCTCGGCGGCTTTTGCCAGGATGCGGTCGCGGTTGAGGCCGGCGCCGTCATCGCGAACTTCGATGAGTATCGAGCCGCCCTGGTGCGACGCCGACAGCGTGATGGTGCCGGTCTCGGGCTTGCCCGCGGCCACGCGCTTGGCAGCGGTCTCCAGGCCGTGGTCGGCGCTGTTGCGCACCAGATGGGTCAGCGGATCGATGATTTTCTCGATCAGGCCCTTGTCCAGTTCGGTGGCCTCGCCGACCATCTTGAGTTCTATCTTCTTGTCCAGTTTGGCCGCAAGGTCGCGGATCAGGCGCGGGAAGCGGTTGAACACGAACGACATCGGGATCATGCGGATCGACATCACGGCTTCCTGCAGATGCCGTGTATTGCGTTCGAGGTCGGTGACGCCACCGAGCAGCGAGCGGAACTGCGCCGGGTCCAGGTCCTTCACCTGCTGGGTGAGCATGGCCTGGGTTATTACCAGTTCGCCCACGAGATTGATCAGCTGGTCCACGCGCTCGACGGAGACGCGCAGCGTGTTGGAATCCAGATTGGCGGCGCCCGATTTGTCGGCGCGCTGCTTGCCGTCGGCTGCCTTGGCCGGTGCCGCGGGTGCCGGGGCGCTGGCCGCGACGGGCGCAACCGCTTCCGGCGCCGCAGTGCGCGCCGGCAGGGTGGCGACATCGATGAAGAAACCGAAGCCGTCGTCCTGCGCCGGGGGCGGTGGCGCAACCGCGGCTGGCGCCGGGGCGGCCGAGTATGGCTCGATGACAACCTGCTCGCGGGCGACGTGAAATGAGAAGAGTTCCACCAGTTCGGAATCGGGGGACGGCGTATCCACGACAAAGCGGCGGAATCCGGCCGCGTCAAGCGCACCGCCGTCGGCTGCCGTGATGGTGCCCAGGGAGGGAATGTCGCGGAACAGCTCGGCCAGATTGTCGGCAACCTTGCCGTCGGTCAGGGGGCCTACACGCACGGCCAGGCGGCGGGCACCGGCGGGCAGGAGCGAAACGGCGGCATCCGGCTCAGCCGCTGCCGCGGGAGCGGCTTTGCGGGGTTCGAGCACGGCGCCGCTGGCCAGCAGCTTGATCCGCCCGACGAGATCGCTGGTTTCGGGTATTTCCGTGGTGCTGCCCTGGTGGCGCGCCAGTTGGGCGCGCACCACATCACCGGCTTCCAGCAGCACATCGACCATGCTGCTGTTGAGCGCGAGCTCGTGGCGGCGAACGCGATCGAGGAGCGTCTCCAGCTCGTGCGTGAGATTGGTGACATCCGAGAAGCCGAAGGTCGCGGCGCCACCCTTGATCGAGTGGGCCACGCGGAAGACGGCATTGAGATCTTCATCGCTCGGGGCATCGAGATCGATCTCGATGAGCAGCGACTCCATGTTCGCCAGATTCTCACCCGCTTCTTCGAAGAAGACGGCATAGAACTGGGTAAGGTCGAATTCCCCGCCCTGAAGTCCCTGGTTGCTTACCTCGCCCATGATCGCTGTCTGCCTTGTCTGTTCGGCTGTTCTGATTGTGGCGGCGCTGCGGCCTGATACCGCCGGCCGGCGCCGCTCCCTTTTTTCGCCAGTGCCAGCTAGCGGATGACCTTGCGCACGACGTCGAGCAGCTTGCCCGGATCGAAAGGCTTGACCAGCCACCCCGTTGCGCCCGCGGCCCTGCCCTTGGCCTTCATCTCGTCGCTGGACTCGGTGGTGAGGATCAGGATCGGCGTGGCCGCATACGTAGCCAGGCCACGCAGGTTCTGGACCAGCGTGATGCCGTCCATGCGCGGCATGTTCTGGTCCGTCAGCACAAGATCGACGGTCTCACCCCGCGCCTTGTCCAGTGCCTCCTGGCCATCGGCGGCCTCAATGACGTTGTAGCCCG
>CAIQGU010000174.1 GCA_903871435.1 uncultured Burkholderiales bacterium
GAAGAACACCTTGACGATGGGTTGCAGCAAGCGCTCCGGGTGATGATCGACGATCACGGCCAGGCGCTGCGATTTCAGCCGTACCAGCGAGCCCAGCGGATAGATGCCAACGATGCGCACGAAGCACTGGAACAGCGCTTCATCAAAATGGCCCTGCCATTCGGCCATCTTGCGCACGGCGACCGTAGGCTCCCAGCCCGGCTTGTAGGCGCGGTGGGAGGTGACGGCGTCATACACATCGCAGATCGCGGTCATGCGCGCGAGTCGCGTTATCTGGGCGGCGGGGAGGCGGTGCGGGTAACCCGTACCGTCCATCTTCTCGTGGTGGTGCAGAACCGCGTCCAGCACGCCCTCGCTGACATCCGCAGTCCCGCACAGCATCTCGTGGCCGCGTTCCGCATGCGCGCGCATGAGTTGCCATTCCTCGTCGTTGAGCGTGTCGGGTTTGTTGAGCACGGCAGGCGGAATCGTTACCTTGCCCACGTCGTGCAACAGGCCGGCCATGCCCGCCTCGCGCACTTCCTCGGCGCTGTGGCCCAGCGCTCGCGCCAGGGCCACCATCAATGCCGAGGCAGCCATTGCATGCATGAATGTGTAATCGTCTGCTGTCTTCAGGCGCGCCAAGCCGACCAGTGCCTGCGGATGACGCTCGACCGATGCAACGATGTCCTCGACAACCTTGTGCGCCATCTCGATCGACGATACTTTGCCCATGCGGGCTTCGCCGAAAAGATTGGATACAACAGTCCGGGAATTGCGGAAGAGCTTGGCCCCGCGCTGGAACTCGTCCTGCAGGTCGCCACGCGCAACGGTGCGCGCGGCGCTTCCGGCGCCATCCGGTTCCGCGGCCTGCTGCAGGCGCTGGTTGATCTGCGTGTCGGTAGCGCCGCGACCACTGGCGCCCGCGCGCGCGGGCGCGTCCAGGCCCTTGGACGAATCTATCCATACCTCGGTCACGTCGCTTTTGACGATCTTCGCGAGGTCCTGTTCGGTCTTGATCAGGAAGCGTGCGCGCCAGAACGGATGGTCCATCCACGAACCGCAAAATTCGTCGACGTACATTCCAACGCGCAGGTCGGAGGTTGGGACGCGCTTGAGCAAGGTCATCCATCCGGTAAGGAAGTGCGGCGCACGACATCGGGCCGCCTCGGGTATTGTGGCTGGACGTTGCGCCCATCAGTGGCCGAATACGCCGGCATTTCAGGCGCTTATCGTTGTCCGGCAACAGGGATCCGGGGCGGCGCCGGCCGCCGAGGCCGCGGCCGGATATGGCATCCTCGGCTCTCGACACGGTTGCCGCGCCAGCGGAACCGGAACTCGGCCGGGCGCGCGGGGCAAGACTGCCGCACCGGCATCCTGGATGACTCTTGGAATACGGCGTAAACCGGGCCCATGCGGCCCCCTGGAACGTGCTTGTCCGTCCCGCAGCGGGCGAGGTCCGCCTCGTGGGGCGGCGCGAGCGTAGCGCCGGCGCCGCGCTGGCCATCCTCATGGAGATTGCGCTGCTATGGGTCTGGATACGCCAGACCCATGTGGACAGCCCGTGGTCAAAATCCGGCATTCCCGATGCCGTCGTCGATATCCAGTACTTTCCACCGCTGACGTCGGCCGCGCCGCCGCAGGCCGGACCGCGCCATCCCCGGACACCGCCGCCACCGCCCACCATTACACCCGAGGCCAACACCATCACCGTGCCGGTGCCCAAGACCTTGGTGCAACCCGTGCCGCCACCGGTGCCCCAACCCGCCGAGCCACAGCCGCCCGTGCCAGAGACGCCGGCACGCCGACAACCGGAGATGTCGGAGCAGGATGCAGCCGAATTCCGGCGTCAATGGGCACAGTTAACGGACGATATGCAGAAGAAGGCTGTAGACGCGGCCGCTCACCACAACCTCAAGACCGAGACGCGGGAAGAGGCACGGCAACGGGACTCCGAAATGTCTAAAGTGCGCGACCGTGACAAGCCGCTGCAGACCCTGCAGCGGGAGCGCGGCCAGGAGACCGATCACGCCAACCGCCCGGATTCTCTCGACGGCACCATCTTCGATGGCGAGTTGTGCACCACCGGCTCGCGCGGGAAGGACGATGTGCAGATCGCCTTGCCCTGCATGGGCGACAACTTCGTGACCGACTTCGGGTGGTACTCGCGCCTGCGCGCGCCCAAGCGTGGCGAACCCTCCTACCGTCCTGTCGATCCCAACGGCCACGTCAATGTGCGCAACTACACCTTCGCGCCGCCGACCCGCGCTTCCTTCGAAGCAGCGGCCGTGGAGTTGCGCAAGATCCAGGTGACCATGCGCATGGTCTACCTGCCCGACCTGCGCTATCCCTTCCAGTTGCTGTCGCGCGATCACAATACCGGCGCGATC
>CAIQGU010000175.1 GCA_903871435.1 uncultured Burkholderiales bacterium
CAGCGCAGTCGCCCCGAAGGGGCGACCACCACGTCGCCGGAACCGGCAGGGCACAGCCGCCGCTCGCCTGCGAGATACAAGCCGGGTCCTTCCAGCCCTCCTACGTTGATAGCGGCACGAGGAGCCGTCGCTCTACGGATAGTTCCAATATCCTTTCCACGCGGCATACACCGCGTTGGGATATGCGGGCTGGCCCACGCTGCCGTTGTAGCGGCCCAGCGCCCTGAAGAGGTCGCCCTGCTCGCCGTCGATGTAATGGCGCAGGATCACGCAGCCGTAGCGCAGGTTAGTACGCATCTCGAACAGGCGCCGCACGTTGCCGTCACCCACCAGCGCTGTCCAGAACGGCATGACCTGCATGAGGCCACGCGCTCCCACGTCGGAAATCGCGTACTTGCGAAAGTTGCTCTCCACCTGGATGAGTCCCAGCACCATCTGGCGGTCGAGGCCGGCGCGCGTGCACTCGTAGTCCAGGCACTGGAGCAGGTCGGTGCGATTGCGCTTTTCCGGCAGGCGCTGCACCAGGCGCAGTTCCATGTCGGCCAGCCAGCGCTCGTACCGCTGCCGCTGCGCATCGTCGTCGAAGCGCCGTATGGGCGGCTTGGTGTCGGCGATTTGCGAAGCGAGCGCGCTGCGCACCGAGTCGGCCAGGGTCTCGTATTGCTGTGCGCCCGCGCGACTGGGGCGCGGCCACAGCGCCAGGCCGGACCATGCGGGCAGCAGCAGGCCCAGCGCAGCCAGGCGTCGCTGCTGCCGGCGCGCGTCAGCCGGCGATTCTTTCAAGGAGGAAGGCGTACGCACCGGCGCTGTCGATGGGCAAGGTTTCCAGGGTCGAACGTGGCGTGTATTCAAACTGCCCGGCCTTGATGCCACGTTCGCCTATGGTTACCCGGTGCGGAATACCGATGAGCTCCGCGTCCGCAAACATGCCACCCGGGCGCTCGCCCCGGTCATCGAGCAGCACATCGACGCCCGCTTCAATCAATTGGGCATAGAGGCCGTCAGCGGCGCCGCGCACGGTCTCGGACTGACGGTAATTGACGGGACAGATCACGACCGAGAACGGGGCGATGGCCGCCGGCCAGATGATGCCGCGGGCATCGTGGTTCTGTTCTATGGCCGCTCCCAGCAGGCGAGTGACGCCGATGCCATAGCAACCCATCTCGAGAACGCGGGCCTGACCATCCTCTTCCAGGAAAGTGGCATTGAGGGCCGCGGAATACCTGGTGCCAAGGTAAAAGACATGGCCGACCTCTATGCCCCGCTGTATGGCCAGCACGCCCTTGCCGTCGGGCGACGGATCGCCAGCGACCACGCTGCGCAGGTCTGCCGTGAGTGATGGCTCCGGCAGGTCGCGGCCCCAGTTGACGCCGGCGAGGTGGTAGCCCTCGGCATTGGCGCCACAGACGAAATCGGCCATGCGGGCCACGGTGCGGTCGGCGATCACGCGTACCGGCACCGCGCCGGGCGATGCGAATACCGGTCCGAGGTAGCCTGGCGGCGAGCCGAAGGCCGCGAGAATCTCGGCTTCCGTGGCCATGCGCCAGCCGTTCTCGAAACCCGGCAGCTTGCCCGTCTTGATTTCATTGAGCTCGTGATCACCACGCAGCAGCAGCGCGACCACCTGCGCCGCCTCCCCTTGCGCGGGTTCGGCA
Organism: uncultured Burkholderiales bacterium; assembly: GCA_903871435.1. Taxonomy (GTDB): domain Bacteria; phylum Pseudomonadota; class Gammaproteobacteria; order Burkholderiales; family Burkholderiaceae_F; genus GJ-E10. The sequence continues at coordinate 1,656 of CAIQGU010000175.1, forward strand.
ACCACGACCACGGATTTGACCGTTTGCTCCAGGGGAACGCCCAGCAGGTCGGCCACCGCCGGGCAGCGCGTGCAGCCGGGCGTGGCCACCTTGCGCAGGTCCTGGGTCGCAGGGGCGCGTTCGGCGAGCAGCGGCAGCGCTTCGGCGAGCTCGACGTTGGCGGCGTACTCGCCGTCGAGGTTATAGGCAATGGCGTCCTCGCCGCTGTCGGCGATGACCTGGAACTCGTGCGAGCGCGTGCCGCCGATGGATCCGGTGTCGGCAGCAACGGCACGAAAGCGCAAGCCCATGCGCGTGAAGATGCGTCCGTAGGCTGCGAACATGGCTTCATAGCTGCGATGCGCGCTGGCGACATCGCGGTCGAAGGAGTAGGCGTCCTTCATGGTGAATTCACGGCCCCGCATGACGCCGAAGCGCGGCCGGCGCTCGTCGCGGAATTTGGTCTGGATATGATAGAAATTCACCGGCAGTTGCCGGTAGCTGCGGATTTCCTGGCGGGCGATATCGGTGACCACTTCCTCGGAGGTGGGCTGCAGGACGAAATCGCGGTCGTGGCGATCCTTCATGCGCAGCAGCTCCGGGCCGTATTTCTCCCAGCGGCCGGATTCGACCCACAATTCGGCGGGCTGGACGAAGGGCATGAGCAGCTCGAGCGCGCCCGCGCGGTTCATCTCCTCGCGGATGATGGCCTCGATCCGCCGTATCGAGCGCAGCCCGAGCGGCATGTACGTATAGATACCCGCGGCGAGCTTGCGGATCATCCCGGAGCGCAGCATCAGCTGCTGGCTGATGATGTCGGCGTCCGCCGGGGCTTCCTTCTGGGTGGAAAGGTGAAATTCAGAGGCGCGCATGCCCTACCGTTTCGTTTTCGACCCGCGGCTGCGGATCATATAATCGGGTCAAATGATATAGCTTCAGGTGATGACATGCTGGACAAGGACGGGTATCGCCCGAACGTCGGCATCATCCTGCTCAACGAACGCAGCGAGGTGTTCTGGGGTAAACGCGTAAAGCAGCATTCCTGGCAGTTTCCGCAGGGAGGCATCAAGTTCGGCGAGACGCCGGAACAGGCCATGTACCGCGAGCTGTACGAGGAAGTGGGCCTGCAGACGGAACACGTGCGGATTGTCGCCCGGACCCGGGAGTGGCTGCGTTACGAGGTACCCGAGCAGTGGATTCGACGCGAGTTGCGGGGAAACTATCGCGGTCAGAAACAGATCTGGTATCTGTTGCGGCTGGTGGGGCGCGACACCGATGTATGCCTGCGGCGCAGCGACAAGCCGGAATTCGACGCGTGGCGCTGGAACGATTACTGGATACCCATGGAATCGGTGATCGAATTCAAGCGCGAGGTATACGATCGCGCGTTGCGCGAGCTTTCCCGGTTTGCTTTCCCGCCCGGGCCACGCAAGCCACCTGAGGCGGCGCGCAACGTGCCCGGGCCGGTCGGCGACGACTGAAACGCGGGCGGCTGACACCGCTTGCCCGCGGGTGCCGTAAATCCAGCTGCGCGGCTGCAAGGTCCGCTACAGCAAGACCAGGTTGTCCCGGTGTATGAGTTCGGCCTCCTCGATGAAGCCCAGGACCTGGGCAATTTCGCTGCTGGGCCGGCGGGCAATCAGGCGCGCCTCCGTGCTTGAGTAGTTGACCAGCCCGCGCGCCCGTTCAAGGCCCGCGGCATCGACACAGGACACGACGTCGCCCCGTGCAAATACACCCTGGACCTCGATAACGCCTATGGGCAACAGGCTCTTGCCCTGATCGCACAGCGCGGCAATGGCGCCGGCGTCCATCACGATCCGGCCCTTGGTCTGCAGGTGGTCCGCCAGCCACTGCTTGCGCGCCGCAAGCTTCGGGACGGATGCTTCCAGGTAGGTGCCAATGGATTCGCCTTTGGCCAGACGCACGAGCACGTCGGGTTCACGGCCCGAAGCAATGATCGTGGCGGCGCCGCTGCGAGCCGCCCGTTTGGCGGCGAGTATCTTGCTGAGCATGCCGCCGCGGCCGATGGCGCTGCCGGCCCCGCCGGCGTATTCCTCCAGGCGAGGGTCACCCGCCTGGCCGCGCGCGATAAGTTGCGCGGTGGGAACGATGCGTGGATCGGCGTCAAAAAGGCCCGCCTGGTCGGTGAGGATCACGAGCAGGTCGGCCTCGATCAGGTTGGTGACCAGCGCACCCAGGGTGTCGTTGTCGCCAAACTTGATTTCATCGGTTACTACCGTGTCGTTCTCGTTGATCACGGGAACCACACCCAGCTGCAGCAACGACAGCAGGGTGGACCGGGCGTTGAGGTAACGCGCGCGATCCGCCAGATCGGCGTGGGTGAGCAGGATTTGGGCCGTGCGCACGCCCAGGGCGCCAAAGCAGGTTTCGTAGGCCTGCGCCAGGCCCATCTGGCCGACCGCGGCGGCGGCCTGCAGTTCGTGCACCTGCTGCGGCCGGCGGGTCCAGCCCAGCCGCTGCATGCCCTCGGCGATGGCGCCGCTGGATACCAACAAAACCTGCCGTCCGGCCGCGCGCAGCGCTGCCACCTGGCCGGCCCAGCGCGAAATGGCGGCAAGGTCGAGTCCGCGCCCGTCATTGGTGACCAGGCTGCTGCCAACCTTGACCACCGTACGCACGGCACGCGGTTCACTGACCGGCGCCGCCATGCTCAACTGCGCCGCGGCCGTTTGGGCCGGGGCTGGGCATCGTCCGCGCTGACCAGAGCCCCTTCGGCGGGCTCGGCGGGATCTTCAGCGGTGACGATATCGGGCAACGGCTGCGCGGCGGCAATGGGTTCCGGGGCGCTGGCAATGCCGTCGTCCTCGGGGACGCGATCGGGCGCCGGATGTTCCTCGAGGAAGCGCTGGACTGCCCACATGAGGTCCCGGCACCCCTCGCCGGTGGCGGCGGATATCGTATACATGGGTGCCTTGGTGCGCAGGCGGCGGCGCAGCCCGTCCATGAGCGCGGTTCGCTCTTCCGGGGCGACAAGGTCCATCTTGTTGAGCACGAACCAGCGCGGCCGGCGCTTGAGCACGGGATCGTATTTGCCCAACTCGGCGGCAATCGCCCGCGCCTGGGCGACGGGATCGACGTCGGTGTCGAGCGGCGCAACATCGATCACGTGGAGCAGCAGGCGCGTGCGGCTGATATGCCGCAGGAAGCGGTGGCCCAGGCCGGCGCCTTCGGCTGCGCCCTCGATCAGGCCCGGCAGGTCAGCGACGACGAAACCCTTGCCCGCCTCCTGGCGAACGACGCCCAGGTGCGGGAACATGGTGGTAAAGGGGTAGTCGGCAATTTTTGGCCGGGCATTGGACACGGCTGCCAGCAGGGTGGATTTGCCGGCGTTAGGGGCGCCCAGCAGCCCCACGTCGGCCAGCACCTTGAGTTCCAGGCGCAGGTGGCGGGCATCACCCGGCTGGCCCGGTGTGCACTGGCGGGGGGCGCGGTTGGTGCTGGATTTGAAATGCAGATTTCCGAGACCACCCGAACCGCCGGCTGCGAGCAGCGCGCGCTGGCCATGTCGGGCCAGGTCGGCAAGCACCTCGCCGGTTTCGTCGTCATAAACGACGGTGCCCACGGGCATGGCCAGGGTGATGTCGTCACCGCCCTTGCCAAAGCAGTCGGCGCCGCGGCCATGCTCGCCGTTGCCCGCCGGATGTTTGCGCTGGTAGCGGTATTCGATGAGCGTGTTCAAGTTGCGGTCGGCCAGCGCCCAGACGCTGCCGCCACGGCCCCCATCGCCGCCATCGGGCCCGCCTTTGGGGATGAATTTCTCGCGCCGGAACGACGCGCAGCCGTTGCCGCCGCGGCCGCCGGCCACTTCAATGCGTGCTTCGTCAACGAAATTCATGGTTTCAGCGGCCCAGGACGCTGTGCGGGCTGTGGGCGGAGTGCCCAGGCGAGGCGAACAGCGGGAAAACGGCGCGCGGAAGCTTCTGCGCTATTGCGGCGAACGGTGCGACGGTGCCGGGGCACCCGTGCGCGCCGCCGTGCCGCTTACCTGCGTTGTCAGGCGACTGCGACGGGCTGGATGCTGACCGAGCGGCGATTTTTCGGTCCGCCGACATGGAATTTAACGGTTCCGTTTACCAGCGCGAAAAGGGTGAAATCCCGGCCCGTGCCAACGTTTTCTCCGGCGTGGAACTGGGTGCCGCGCTGGCGCACGATGATGCTGCCGGCGTGGATCGTTTCACCACCGTAGGCCTTGACGCCGAGGCGCTTTGCCTGGGAATCGCGGCCGTTACGCGACGAACCACCTGCCTTTTTATGTGCCATTTTTGCCTCTCAATCGGGCCTGCCGGACTTCTGGCGGGCCTGCGGGTGCCGACTTTGGCGGCATACCCATGGTTTTAATCAATGACGCGCTTGCGAAACCCCACACGCCCTGCGGGCATGAACCGGGTGTCAGGCAATCGAGTCGATCCGGATTTCGGTGTAATTCTGGCGATGGCCGGCGTGCTTGATGGAATGCTTGCGGCGGCGCATCTTGAAGATCTTGACCTTGTCGTGCCGGCCATGGGAGAGCACCGTGGCTACCACCGCGGCACCGGCAACCAGCGGCGCGCCAATGCGCACCTGGCCGCCTTCGCCAACGGCGAGGACCTCGGCAAGGGTGACCTGCTGCCCGATTTCATTGGGCAAGGTCTCAACCTTTACGCGGTCTCCCGCGTTTACCCGATATTGCTTGCCGCCTGTCTTGATTACCGCGAACATGAAATTCCCCACGCTGACAACTGCCCCGGCCGCCTGAACCACGCAGCGCGGTGCCATGTATGTGCTAGGTCTGCTCTAGACCCGCTGCTTTGGGCCCGTTGCTCTGAACCCTGCTCTGAACCCTGCTCTGAACCCAATTGCGTCGGCCGTATTTTAGCCGGCCACCCCGCGGGCGCACCTGCGCCTCACGGAAAGCCTTGGATTATCGCATTCGACCACCCGCGGAGTCAATCGGAGTTTCCCGCGGGGGCATTTTGGCCCCGGGTTGCCCAAGGATAAGCGGAGGGGTGGACACGGCCCTCTATAATGACCGGTCGACAACCCGAGCTACCGTGC
>CAIQGU010000176.1 GCA_903871435.1 uncultured Burkholderiales bacterium
CGCAGCGCCAAGCGCCTACACGCCTCGGTGCGCAGCCAGCCGCCGCGCGAACGCCGCAAAACGCCCATCGCTTTCCCACTCCTCGATCGGCACCGGCAGACGGCGCCGCCAGTTGGCGTAGGTATCCACCGTGCCGGGAAGATTCACCTGCTCCTGGCAGCCGAAAATATCCTCCAGCTGCACGACCAGCACGCGCGAGGGACTGCGGGCGAGGTATTCCTGCACGGCCATCGCGAGGCTGGTCGTCATGGGCACCGGCCACTGCGGATCGGCGCCCAGCTCCGGCGGCAACAGCATTTCGCGCTGCAACGCGCTCAGCAACCGGGCGCAGTCGTGCTTGCGCTCTTCCACCTGCTGCAGGTGCGTGGCCTCATTGGGATAGAGGTCCAGGGCCTTGCGCACGGCAATATCGCGGCTTTCCCAGTAACCTGCCAGCGTTGCCAGGTCATGCGTGGTGGACGTGGTGAGCGCGTCGACGGGGAAGTCCTGCGGCGCAAAGAATTCGCCATCGTGCCGCCGCGAGAAGATGAGCACGCGGTAGGACAACATGCCGCTGCGGTCCATGGCGTGGCGCACTTCATCGGGCACGGTGCCCAGGTCCTCACCGATTACCATGCAGGCGTTGCGCTCGCTCTCGAGGGTGAGGATGGCCAGCAGGTGTTCAAAGGGGTAAGCGACGTAAGAGCCCGCGTCGGGAAGGTCGCCACGCGGCACCCAGAAGAGCCGGGCCAGGCCCATGACATGGTCGATGCGCAGCGCCCCCGCGTGGCGCATATTGGCCCGCAGCACAGCGATGAATGGCGCATAGGCGCGCGCGCGCAGGCGCTCGGGCAGGAGCGGCAGCAGGCCCCAGTCCTGGCCACGTAGGTTGAAGTCGTCGGGCGGACAGCCGGCGCTGGCGCTTTGCGCGTACAGGTCCTGGGCGGCCCAGGATTCGGCGCCGCCGCGATCCACCGAAACGGCCAGGTCCTGGTAGATGCCGACCGCCAGCTGCGCCTCGAGGGACGCGCGTCCCGCCGCGGCAAGCTGCGATTCGGCCAGCCATTGCAGGTATTCGAAATACTCGACGCGCGGCAGCTTGTCCCGCGCGAACGCTGCCACTTCGCTCGAATTGGGGTCGCGGTAAGGCCAGGTCCATTCGGGCCAGCCCCAGACGCGCGCATCCTGCGCATGGAAATGTTCCTGCATGGCCTCGAACAGCGCATGCTGGCGCAGCGCGAGTCCACCGGCGGCCTGGAAGGCGCGAAATTCGCGGGCGCGTTCCGCTGCCGCATCTCCCGCCGCGTCCCCCGCCGGCGACCCGAGGCAGGTGGCGCGAAAATGTTCGTAGAGCTGCTCCAGGACGGCGAGCTTGAGTTCGGCAACGCCCGCATAGTCGACGAGGTCGGCGGCACGCAGCACGCGCAGGCGTTCCTGGAAAGCCGGGGAAAACACGCGCTCGCGCGCCGCAGCGCTGGTCTGGAATTCGGCCACAGCCTCGACGTCGATATAAAGGATGTCCAGAAAGCGGCGCGATGACGGGGAATACGGGCTGGCGTGCTCGGCGTTGTGCGGATAGAGCGCGTGCAGCGGGTTGAGCCCGACCAGCGCGGCACCTTGGGCCCCCGCGAGGCGGATAACGGCAGCCAGATCCGTGAAGTCGCCAATGCCCCAGTTGCGCCCGGAGCGCAGGGCGTAAAGCTGCACCGCCGGACCCCAGACCCGCTGGCCTTCGCGCAAGCGCGGCGGCAGGTAGCAGCGGCGCGGCGCGACGACAACGAGCGTGGAGCTCAGGTGGCGCTGCTCGCCAGCCGGCGACTCCAGTCGCAGATCGAGCTGGTGATAGCCCAGCGGCAGCCGGGGAGGCAGGACAACGTGAAAATCGTGCACGGCAGCCGCGTGCCGGCCGCCGCCCTCCTCCGTCAGTTCCCAGAGCAGGCGTCCCTCGCGGCTGGCGGCCTGAAGCTGCAGCACCCAGGGTCCGGCGTCCTGCCAGAAGACAGCCACCGGTGGCAGCGGGCTGCGCAGCGCCAGCGCCGCGGCAGCCGCGTCCTCGGCTGCCAGCGAGGCCAGGACCTGGCTGCGATTGCCCGCCTCGACATCCATCGCGCGCAGCAGGGCGCGCAGGCCGTGGTGGGGAACCCTGCGGTGCTTGCCCCAGATGTCGTAGTAATCGGGGGCAATGCCATGACGCTGGCAGAGCTGCAGCAGTTCGGCGGTGTCGTCGATGGGTTCGCTGGAATTCTGATCCATGGTGCTTCGCAAGCAAGCTCCGACAGCGCTCCCCTCTCCCACCGGGAGAGGGGGAAAACAATTACACGCGCAGATGCCAGTCCGGGGCGTCGTGCGCGACCAGATATTCAAAGCGCGAGCGAAAACCTGCGGCGTCCGTACCGGCGGCGCGCGCTAGCGCGTCCAGGGCCTCAGCATCAGCAAAATCATGCGCGGTCAGCCGCGTCATGAACTGGCGCGCCACGCGATAACGCAGTGAGCCGGTATCAACGGTGCGAACGCGCGTGTGCCCGGTCACGGGGTCGAGCAGGTCCGCGAAGGCGATGGGCACGAAGCGCCCTTCCTGAATGGATATCAGGGCGTTGGAGCCACCCTCGAGCAGGAATTGGGCCGCGCAGCAGCCCAGATCGCGTGTGTATTCCACGTCCACCGGTATGGGATCGGCGCAGCGCAGTTCGTAGCCGATATCCTTGGACACGATGTTGGCGTTGATGCCCAGCGGCTTGAGGCGGGCGTCAACCAGCTTGCGCAGGCCCTTGCCGAGGTCGATCTCGGCCAGCCGGATATGGTTGTGTTCGTCGCGCTCCACCGTTCCCAGCCGGTGCAGTTCATCCTCGGAGATGAGTTCCGCAAGACCCTCGGCCAGGACAGCAACGCCGTCCTTGGCACCCTGGGCGCGGCGCTTGATGATGGCGCCCGCCAGCACGTCAGCGATGCGGTCGAGGCTGACCGGCCCGGCGGGAAATTCCTCGGGAATGACCGCGATATGCGCGCCAGCGGCCTTGGCGATGCCCAGCGCCAGCGAGCCCGCCTTGCGGCCCATGGCCACTACGAAATACCAGCGCGCCGACGCCCGCGCATCGATGATGAGGTTGCGGACCAGCCCCGCGCCCACGTGGCGGGCCGTCTGGTAGCCGAAGGTGTCGACGTGGTCGGGCAGGGCCAAGTCGTTGTCGATGGTCTTGGGCACATGGGCCACGCGCAGCCGGGCGCCGGCGCGCTCGGCAACTTTCATGGCCGAAAACGCGGTGTCGTCGCCGCCGATGGTGATGAGCTGGGTAACACCCAGTTCGCCCAGCGACTGCACGACCCGGTCGAGGTGAGCTGCCTGGCGCGTGGGATTGGCGCGCGCCGTACCCAGGATGGCACCGCCTTGCACGTGGATGTCGCGCACATCGAGCGCGGTGAGGCTGCGAACCTGGTCGAGTGCGCCCTGCATCACTTGGGAATAACCGTGCGGCAAACCCAGGACCTCGATGCCGGCGTCGAGCGCCCGCAAGGTTGCTGCCGCGATGACGCTGTTGATGCCGGGCGCGGGGCCGCCGCCGACAAGGATGGCCAGCTTCTGCGGGCTGGGGTGCGTACTGCTGCTGGTCATGCCACTTCCCTCCTTTGCGCAAGGAACGCCAGCTTCTGCGGGCCGGCGTGTGAACTGCCGCTAGTCATGCCACCCTCCTCCTCCGCGCGAGGATCTCCCCGTTGCCGCCCTGCTTGCGAACGCTTGCCCGACATGTGACCGCCCTCGTCCGCCTCAGGTGTTGGGAATATGCTTGAAGAAAACCACCGCCAGCGGTGGCAGGGTGCATTCGATGGAATGCGGATAACCGTGGGAACCCCCTGGCGATGCGGCCACGCCGCCCAGGTTGCCCAGGCCGCTGCCGCCATAGATTTCCGCATCGCTGTTGGCCAGTTCGCGCCACCAGCCGCCCTCCGGCACACCAACGCGATGTCGCAGGCGCGGCACGGGCGTGAGGTTGCACACCACCAGCACGGGGGCGGAGCGGTCGCGGCCAAAACGCAGGAAGGCCAGCAAGCCGTTTTGCGCATCCTGGCAATCGACCCACTGGAAGCCGCCGGCTTCGAAATCGAGTTCGTACAGGGCCGGCTCAGCGCGCAGCAGGCGGTTGCAGTCGGCCACCCAGCGCTGCACGCCCGCGTGCGCGGGCTGCTCCAGCACATGCCAGGCCAGGCTCCCTTCATGCGCCCATTCGGCCGGCTGGCCGAACTCACAGCCCATGAACAGCAGCTTCTTGCCCGGATGGGCCCACTGGTAACCGAAGAGCAGGCGCAGGTTGGCAAAGCGCTGCCACTCATCGCCGGGCATCCGGCCCAGCAGCGAGCCCTTGCCGTGCACCACCTCGTCATGCGAGAGCGCCAGCACGAAGTTCTCGGCGAACGCATACCAGATGGAGAACGTGATCCGGTCGTGGTGAAAGCGGCGGTGCACCGGGTCGAGTGCGAGAAAATCCAGGGTGTCGTGCATCCAACCCATGTTCCACTTCAAGCCAAAGCCCAGTCCGCCCACATAGACGGGCCGCGACACCATGGGCCAGGAGGTGGATTCCTCGGCGTAGGTCTGCGTGCCGGGATGGTCGCGATAGACCGCCTCATTCAACTGGCGCAGGAAACCGATGGCTTCGAGGTTCTCCTTGCCGCCGTAGCGGTTGGGGATCCATTGGCCGGCTTCGCGGCCGTAATCGAGATAGAGCATGGAGGCGACCGCATCGACGCGCAGGCCGTCGATGTGATACTGGTCGAGCCAGGACAGGGCGCTGGAGAGCAGGAAGGCCCGCACTTCATTGCGGCCGTAGTTGAAGATATAGCTCGTCCACTGCGGGTGGAAACCCTGCCGGGGATCGGCGTGCTCGTAGAGATGCGTGCCGTCAAAACGCGCGAGGCCATGCGCGTCCCCCGGAAAATGCGAGGGCACCCAATCGAGGATGACGCCGATGCCGTTCTGGTGCAGGACGTCGATGAGGTACATCAGGTCCTGGGGGGTGCCGTAGCGCGCGGTGGGCGCGAAGTAACCGGTGGTCTGATAGCCCCACGAACCGTAGAACGGGTGCTCGGTGATGGGCAGCAGCTCGACATGGGTGAAACCTGTCTGCAGCAGGTGCTCCACCAGCGGCGCGGCGATTTCCCGGTACGTGAGGGAGCGATTGCCCTCACCGGGCACGCGCCGCCACGATCCCAGGTGCAGTTCATAGATGGAGACCGGCGCGCCCAGTGCGTTGGCACGGCTGCGCTCCTGCATCCAGGTGCCGTCGCCCCAGGCGTAATCGAGATCCCAGACGCGCGAGCCGGTGGCCGGCGGCGTTTCGGAGTACCGCGCGAACGGGTCGGCCTTGGTGTGTTCGCTGCCATCCTGCGCAATGATGCGGTACTTATAGGCATAGCCATGGCGCACGTCGGGGATGAAGCCTTCCCAGATGCCCGAGCCGTC
>CAIQGU010000177.1 GCA_903871435.1 uncultured Burkholderiales bacterium
TAGGTATGGCTCACCACGACCCGTGGCACGGTGGGCGTGTAGTTCTGCCGTTCATCGGTCGAATAGTTGGCGATGTCGTTGGCGTCGCCGCCGAGCGACCAGATGATGGCGGCCACGTTCGGTGCCTCGCTGTTGGCGGCCACGAGGCCGCAGCGGTTATTGGTATTGCGCAGGCCCGCGCTGCTGTAGCAGACGAAGAGTCCGTTGTAGAGCGGCGCCGTGAACTGCCCCAGGACCAGCGAGCGAATGCCCGGACTGCTGGGCAGGCCCAGTCCGTAGGAGGTGAGGGCGCCGGCATAGGCCGTGCCGGCCAGGCTGGCCACCGAGTAGCGGATCGCGCGCAGGTAGGTGCCATTGTTGCTGCCGGCGCCGTCGTGCCAGGCGGTCTCGAGCAGACCCGAAGCATCGAGGCCGTTCATCCCCAGCGTAACGGCGGGCAAAAAGCCCGACTCCACCGTGCACGTGCGCCGCAATCCCACCACGGAGGCCACCGATTCGACGCCCTTGGACGTGGCAATGGCCGGGCAGGGCAGGTAGCCGTAGGCCGTGACGTAGGCCAGCAACGCATCGTGCGAGCGCGACAGGATGGCATCGGTGTCGGCGATCTTGCGCTGCTCGATTTGCTGGCGCAGGACGGCGACGATGGCGCCAGCCGAGAGCGCCAGCAGGACCAGGCTGATCGCGACTTCAACGAGGGAGAAGCCGGCGATCGCAGCGCGCGCGGACCGGTGGACGGTAGTGTGTTTGGAAGTAAGAGCAGTTTTCATTGAACGATATCCAATCGGTCGTCGTTCGGGGCGGTCAGGCTGGGCGCGGCGCTGGCGAAGATGCCGGTGGTCCCGCCGTTGATATTGGCCGTACTGTCGATGTAGTCGGCCGGTAGCGGCGACAAGGTGCCTAGTGCCAGGGGTGCCTGGGGCGCACCCCGCGATGGCGCAAAAGGTGCGGCCGTGATGGGCGATCCCGGGCTGATCAGCAGGGCATTGATGCCGTTGCTGCCGCTGAGCGTGAGCCCCGGTGCGCCGCAGGCACTGCTGCCCGCCACGCAGGTGGGCGACGCCGCGTAGATGAAGTACTGGTTCCAGCCCGCGTCGGTCCACCAGGTGGGCAGCAGTTTCGTCCCCGACGACTGCGGATTCAACGATTCGCCGCTGCCGCAGCCGCCCTCGAGCAGTGCCGGATGACCAAAGCGCAGGTTCGCCGTGCAGTTGCCGGCGAGGTCATTGAAGCTCGCCGCGTATGGAAAGTAATGGTGCGTGGCCTTGAATGCCAGCAGGGCGGTGTCGAGCTCGCGGCGCGCGCGCGCCTCAAGGTAGCGGAACATCTCGTCGACCGTCACCCACAGGACCTGGTTGTGATATTGGCGCGGGTCCGCCAGCCAGGGCAGGTGCTGGAGCGCGTCGCTGGAAAGGTTGGTCGCGACCAGCGTCGTGGCGGTGCCGTTGGCCTGCTGGTAGGCGGCATTGTCGTAATAGCCGGGCACGCAGGGCGTCGGGCAGCCGGGGTTGACCTGCAGCGCATTGAGCCATGCGTGCGGCGTGGCCGTGGCATTGCGCGCCACGCCGTTGGCCGGCGGCCCGGGCATGATCAGTGCGAAGGCAACGCGGTTGGAGAGCACGTTGCCGCGCTCGTCCACCACCGTGATCCATGGAAACGGCAACTGCGAAGGACACACGTTGCCGACGGGCGAGCCCACCACCAGCGGCGTGAAGTTGGGCATGCAGGCGCTGGTCACGGCGAGGTTAGGCGAGACGATGAGCCAGGGAATACGCCCCTGGATGTCATTGGTGTCCACGGCACCCAGGTCGACGCCCAGCGACTTCCAGGGCAGGCGCCCGAAACAGCGCGCGGCCGCGCCGCTGGTCGCGGCCTTGGCGAGCGGCGCACCCGGCAGCCAGTTGCGATACGCGCAGTACTCGGTGGTGCCGCCCAGCCCCGTGAACGCCAGGTCGGGCATGGCGCCCAGCTGGCCCAGGCGGCGCACGATGGGCGGCGTGTCGAGTTCAGGCGCGGCCAGATGGGCCAGCACGGCATCGCGGGCCTCGCGCAGCACCTTGAGATCGCGCGCCGCGCGGTTGCCCTGCCAGAGTGCCTGCGCCCAGAACAAACCCACGATCAAGAAGATCGTCAGGAGCACGAAGGCATAGAACGCCAGCCCTTGCTGGCTCCGGCGCATGCTCGGGGGTGTGCGGGTCGCGCCCATGATGGTCTAGTGTGCGACGGGTCCCGCCGGTACCGGGGCCGTGGGGTCCAGGACGTTATCGGCTTCGCCCACGCGCAAATGCAGCGTGCCTTCGGTTTCGCGGTGCACGACGAGAACGCCACCGCTGCGGTCCAGGTGTGCGTTGCCATCGACGATGGCGTCCACGCCGGGCCCGGACGGCTCCCCGGCCGCCCGCAGGCGGCCGGCGCGATCGGTTTCATACCGCGTTCCACTCACCCAGGCGTGGGTCCCCGTCGGGCCGGAGAGCCAACCGTCGAAGCGGGGCCCGCCTGCGCCGGCGCCCGCCGCCGTAAGTCCCAGGCGGATGCTGCGATCTTGCGCATCCAGGCTGCGGCGCTGGCGCGGGTCGTAGAAGATGCGCGGCAGGTCCCAACGCGAGCCCTCGCGTGCGCCGCCGGCCGGCACCGCGGGCGCCGCGTCCTGCGCGGCCGCTGCGGCCGACAGCAGCGCGGCCACAAGCGCCGTCGTGACCGCCAGGGTCGTCCGCTGCGCGGCACGGGCGACAGCCATGATGGATCTCGTCGGCGCGGCCATCAGGACTCCTTCTTCGGTTCGGCGCCCGGCTGGGGATCGCCGGCCGGCGCCAGCGTTGCTGCCGGCGCGGCTTGCAGGCGGTACCAGGTGAGCAGGCAGCGCGCCTTGATGGGGGCCAGTTGTCCGTTGTTGGCGCTGTTCTCAACGATGTCACGCGCCGGGCGGTGCAGCTCGCAGCTCTCCACCGCGCCCGCGGGGCCGCGCAGGCTGCTGATCGCGTCCCAGACGTCCAGGAAGCGCTCTTCGTGCAGCGGTTCGAAGTCGACCGCGACGCGCTGGATGTCGATCTGGTACTGGGCTGCGGGTGCCAGCGGCGCCGGCGCCGTCTCGCGGCCGCCGCCGACCTGATAGTGCGCCACCAGGGGCAGGTAGGGATGCAGCGCGGCTTCGGTATGGTCGATGGCCCGCGGCTTGTCGATGGGGTCGAACAGGCCGGCAGCCTGCAAATCGGCAAAACGGGCCGAGACCCGCTGGCTCAGCGCGAGCGAATCGCGGGCACGGCGCAGGGCTGACTGGGCCTCCATTTCGGACCGGGCCAGCGTAGTCTCGAGACTCACCTGTTCTTCATACTGCTGGTACGCGGTACTGGAGGCCGCTACTGACAGCGCCAGCAGGACCGCGGCGCCGCCAATGGAAATGGCGAGTTGTTGTTTAACGCTAGCCATGGCGTTTGTTGTCCGTCTGGGAGAGTCCGGTGGCGGGTTCCGCAGTCGTTGCCGGATCGAAAACCGCGGGTGCAGGGCGCTGCAGCTCCAGGGTGAAGTGGGGCGCGGCCGGCCGATTGCTGTCGCGCAAGGACGCGGCAAACGCTACGTCCATGGAGGGGTCGTAGGGTAGAACGACAATGCGCCCCATGCAGCCGCAGCCGGCCTTGAGGCGCGCAAACAGCTCTGCCACTTTGTTGTTGGCAAGTTCCTTGGAGGTCGCCGGGTCCACGGTGCCCGAGATGCGGATCACCGTCGGCGTCGTGGCGCTGGCGACCGGCCCGGCAGGGTTAATAGCTCCAGGCTCGGGGGCTAGGGGCTGCGGCACCGGTGCAATGGCGGGCGCCCCCACCGTGGGCGGCGCACCCGCGCCGCCCAGCGGTTGCGCGGGCTCCCAGGCGATTTCGTCGAGGCTCAGCGCGGTTTCGCGCGCCAGGCCCTGGCCGATCCAGCGCAGGGTCTGCGCCGCATCCACCTGGCGCGAGCGCAGCTGCGTGGCCAGCTGGACCACTGCGTCCATCTGCTCGGCCGAAATGGCCTGCGTGCCCAGCCGTTGTTCGATCCGGCGCGCCTGCTCGCGCACACCCTCCACCGCCGCCATGCGGGGTCGCGCGCCGACCGCATCCATGCGGCCGCTCAGCGTGTACTGGATGAACAGATTTGCGCCCAGCGCGAGGAGCAGGGCGATCGTGGCAAATGACCAGCCGGCGGCGAGCGAGCGTGCCGTGCGCCAGTTGGCGCGCATGTCCGGCGGCGCGTAGTTGGCGCGGCGACCGTGCTGCGGGGCCAGGAAGAAGTGCAGGCCACCCAGTGGCGCATGGGCCTCGCCGCCTGCGGCATCGGGTCCGTCGAGCCACGTGATGGGAACCGCGGCTTCGCGCAACGGCAGGGCCTGGGCCTCGTGGGCACCCGCGCTCTGGCTGTCGATACCGGCGCCGATGACGACAATGGGAACCGTGCCGGCCTGGATGAGCGGCCGCAGGTAGGCGCGCGACATCATGAGAAAGCGCACGGTACGGTCCAATTCCTCGGCAACCCGCGCCCAGGGGGCGCCGAGCTCCAGGGGTTGCAGCCGCGTGAAACACACTTCGCCCTTGTGCACCAGGCTCTGGCGCAGGCCGCCGGGTTGCACGCTGGCAAGGAGCGCCGTGCCGGCCTTGCCGTGGCTGCGCAGCAGTTGCGCCGTGCGCAGCGCCAGGCTGTCGACGGCAACGATACGGGCGCCGGCCGCCAGCGCGGATTCGATCCACAGCATCATCGGATTGCGCTGGCGCAGTCCCACCAGCAAGGTGCATTCGCGCGTTGCCGGTGACTTGGCGTCCTTCTTGCCGGCCCCGCTCTGGGACACGATCCACGTGGTGAGCGCCGCGTCGCGGAAGCGCTGCTTGAGCCGACGGTCGAGCACCTTGTCGCGGTCGCGTCCGCGCACATTGGGCAGCTCGTCGATCTCGATTTCCTCGTCCGCGCTGTCGAGCAGGAAGGAAATGGTGTCTCCGCGGCTGCGCGTGATCCAGTCACGGAAGGCTTCAGGTACCGGTGAGGCCGCCACGGTGCTTTCGGCGCCACGCTCCGTGTCCACGACGGATCCGAGCCGGAAGGTGGCTATCGGCTGCCAGCGGCGGCCGGACTGGCGCAGGCAAACCAGCGCGTCGGCTGTTACGTACAGGGTCTGGTGACCGCCGCCGATGCCCGTCCAGGCGCTGATCGCCGCGCGCAGCCTTTCGCGCAGGGAGCGGCGGGGCAGCGCGGGGGCCTGGCCAAACAGCACTAGGGGATCGAGGGGCGCGCCCATGGTCTCAGACCTTCATCTTCGAGAGCAGGTCGTAGAGCGGTCCGAGCACGGCCATCATCAACCAGCCCAGCAGCAGGCCCAGGATGAGGGTGAGCACCGGTTCGGCCAGCGATTCCAGACGTTGTATCGAATCCTGGATCTCGCGCTCGTAGAAATACGTCACGTTCTTCATTGCCTTGTCGATATCGCCGGTTGTCTCGCCGATGCGGATCATGCGCAGCAGCAGGTTGGGGAACAGCGCGGCCTCGGCGAAGGCATCCGTCATGGAACTGCCCTGGGCGATACGGTTGCGGGCACGCTCGGTGCCCTCGGCCAGTGCACGATTGCCGATGGCGCCTTCGGCGACCTCCAGCGACACCAGTACCGGCACGCCCGCGGCATACAGCATGCCGAACAGGCCGGCAAAGCGGGCGATGGCCAGCCGCGAGAGGATGGGGCCGATCACCGGAATCTTGAGGCGCCAGCCGTCGATGCGGCGTTTGAGCTTTTCGCTGCCCGCGCGCGAGATCCCGAAGACCGTGGCAACCACGAGCAGCGGCGGCACGGGTATGAGGAACCAGTAGTTCTGCACCCATTGGGACAGCGACAGCAGCAGCCAGGTCTGGAAGGGCAGCTTGCCGTCGTTGGCCGAGCGGATGAACTCGGAGAGCTGCGGCACGAGGTAGAGCAGGATGAAAAGGGTTGCCCCGACGAGTACCACCAGGGTGAAGGCCGGGTAGGTGATGGCCTTCTTCGTTGCCGAGACGATCTCGTCCTGCCACTTCAGATTGGCCGCGAGACGGGCAAATACCTGGTCGAGGTGACCCGAACGCTCGCCGGATTCAACGAGGCCGAGGAACACGGCATCAAAGACCTGGGGATAGTCACGCAAGGCACCCGACAGCGAGGCGCCTTCGCGCACCCGGTCCGCGACCATCGAAACGACTTCGCGAAAGCGCGGATGCGTCGTCGATTCGGCCAGGTCGGCCAGTGCATCGATCAGCTGGACGCGCGCCGTAAGCGTGGTTTCCAGGTGCACGCAAAAGGAGATGAGCTCGCGCCGCGGCACTGTCGTGCGGCGCGACCAGCGGCCGACCGCCTGGGGCTGGGCGTCGATGAGGTCCAGCCCGATCAGGCGCAGGCGGGCTTCGAGCTCCTGGGGGTTGAGCGCGGCCAGACGCCCGCGCCGGATGGCGCCGGTGGCCGTAGCGGCGCGATAGGAGAACGTCTCACGGCGCTGGCGCCCGGGTCTTGCCCGCGCGCGTACGGCGGCGCATGGGCGAGTTCATCGTGTGGCGCTCTCGCCCGTATTGCCCAGGCGGGTCAGGTCGACCACGCGCGCGGCTTCCTCGAGCGCGGTATCGCCCTGGCCGACGCGCCGCAGCGCGGCGGTCGCGAGGGGCCGAAAACCCTTTTTCTGGGCGGCGCGCAGCAGTTCCCACTGGGAGCAGCGCCGCACGATCAGTTCATCGAGTTCATCGTCCAGCGCCAGGGTTTCGATGATGGCGATGCGGCCGCGATAACCCTGGAACTCGCAGTCCGGACAACCGACCGGGCGATAGATGCGATGCGGCGCACCCGCGGGGATTTCCAGCAGGCGCGCCAGGTCCTCATCGATGTCATAGGCTTCCCGGCAGGTCATGCACAGGCGCCGGGCCAGGCGCTGGCCCAGGATGCCCACGAGGTTGCCCGCCAGCAGTTCCGGCGTGAGACCCAGGTCGAAGAGCCGCACCAGGGCGCCCACGGCGGAGTTGGTATGCAGGGTGGAAAACACCTGGTGGCCCGTCATGGCCGCGCGCAGAGCCATCGTGGCGGTATCGGAGTCGCGGATCTCGCCCAGCAGGATGATGTCCGGATCCTGGCGCATCAGCGAGCGTATGCCGGAGCCGAATTCCATCTTGATGCCGGTCGACAGATCGGCCTGGCGCACCATGGGTAGCGGGTATTCGACCGGGTCTTCCAGCGTCATGATGTTGACGTCGACGCGGTTCTGCCGCTGCAGCATCGAATAGAGCGTCGTCGTCTTGCCGCTGCCAGTGGGTCCGGTCACCAGCAGGATGCCGATCGGCCGGCTGATCATCATCTCGACCTGCTCGAGCTGGTCGGGCTCGAAGCCCAGCGTCTCCAGCGGCACCAGCGCCGAATTGCGGTCGAGAATGCGCAGCACGAAATTCTCGCCGTACACGGTGGGCTGCACGGCAGCACGAAAGTCGACGGTCCGGCCGTAGATCGTGAGCGAACAGCGCCCATCCTGGGGCGCGCGCTGTTCCGCGATATTCATGCCCGACATGATCTTCAGCCGGGACAGCATCGATGTCCAATGCTTCTGGTGCAGGGCGCGGATCTGGCGCAGCACGCCGTCGATCCGGTAGCGGATGCGCAGGAAGCCCGCCTCGGGCTCGAAGTGCAGGTCGCTGGCGCGCCGCTGCACGGCGTCGGCCAGTATCGACTCGACCAGACGCACCACGGGACCGCTGTAGTCCTTGCCGCTCGCGTCCAGGCTCTCGATGTCGAGCTCACCCGTCTCGATCTCGTGCAGGATGCCGTCGATCGACCAGGAGTACTCGTAGTGTTTCTGGATCGCGGTACTGATCTCGCCTTCGGCGCCGATGATGGCGCTGACGCTATGGTTGGGCGGCAGCTGCGAGCGCAACCGGTCGAGCAGCACGATGTCGTTGGGATTGGTGACCGCCACCTTGAGGGTGCGGGTCTGCGGGTCGAAGGCCACCGGGAACGCCAGGTTGGCGCTGGCAAATTCCCGGCTGATCATCCCGAGGGCGGTTCCGTCGGGAACGATGTGCGACAGGTCGGCCTGTTCGGCGCCCATGTCGGTGGCCAGCGCGTCGCGCAGCATGGCCTCCGAGAGAAAGCCCAGCGCGACGAGCACCTTGCCGACGGGCTGCTTGCGCGTGGCCTGCTCGATGAGCGCGATGCGCAGCTGGTCCTCGGTGATGAGGCCGCGCTCGATCAGCATCCGTCCCAGGGGCAGACGGCGCGGCGCGCCCGGTTGCGCCGGCGCGGACGCCGCCACGGCATCGCCCGCGCGGCGTCCGTCGCGCACCCCGGATGTACCGGGACCGATCTGGCGGGATCCGTCCATTACGGCTTCTTGGGCGTCAGGGCGGCGACGCGTTCCTGCGCCACCGCGGGATCAAAGTGGCGGCTGTGGCTCTGCGCCAGTTCCAGCGCGCGCTGGTAGAACGAGAGCGCCGGCAGGGGCTGGCGGATGCGCTCCAACGTGACGGCGAGGTTGAAGGCCACATCGGGTTGGGTGGGGTCCGCTGCCCAGGCCTTGAAGAAAGTCTCCTGCGCTTCGAGCCAGCGCCCCTGGCGCGCGATCATTTTGCCCAGCGCTGCCAGCAGTGCCGGCTGGGCGCCATCGTGGACGATCAGGAGTCGCAGGCGCGTCTCGGCCTCCTGCGGATCCACGTTCGATTGCAGGCCCAGCAATCCGCCCAGCGCAATGCTGTCGCTGGGATCGATTTCCAGGGCGCGCCGGTAGGCGCGGTTGGCTCCCGCGCTGTCGCCGTTGTTCGCCGCCAGCGCTGCCAGGCCGATCCACGCATCCCCGTTGTTGTGGTCGAGCTCGTTGACCTGTTGATACAAGCGTTCGGCCGCAGCGTTTTCGCCGCGTCCAGCGGCCGCGTAGGCATCCTGGAGCAGGGCGCGAATTCTCTCCGGTGTAGCTTCGGGCGGACGCAGATGGATGCTGTCGCCGGCACGCGGCGCTTCAACGGTATTACCGGGGGCCGGTGCGGCAGCCGCAGGCGCGATGTGTGGCGCAACGGCGGCGCTGGTGGCACGGCCATCCGTTGCTTTAGCGCCGGCACGCTCGCCGGGCGCGGCTGTGCGGATGCGCGGTTTGGCGGAGGCGTCTACGGGCGCAACGGGCTGGAGCCGGTCGGCCAGCGAGCGCGTGTTGGCCGGCGTGGGTGCTGACGTACCCGGCAAGAGACCCTCGAGGTCCACGAGGAGTCCTTGCCAGTAAGCGGCGCCAACGGCACCGGCAAACAGCACGATGACGCCCAGCACGATGGCGATACGCCGCCGCTGGGTCGGGTTTGGTGCTGCGCCCATGAGCTGGCGGGCAGCCTTGCGATGTTCCGCCTGCGCGTCGGTGGCGGCCGCCGCTGCTGGCGTTGCCGCCGTTGCGGACTCTACTGATGCCGGCGTTCCATTGGGGGACGAGGTGGCCACGGGCCGTGCGGCCGGTGCGCCCCGGGCGATGTTCTGGATCACATCGCGCGCAGCGGTGGGCGGCGTGCCGGCTGCCGGCGCTGCCGGCGCGCGCGCGGACGCGGGGGTCACGCTGACCGGTTCGTTGGTCTGGAGTACTGCGGCCAGTGGTCGGGGATAGCCGCTGGTGGGTGCCGTGCCTGTTGCCGTGCCCGTCGCCGCCGCGGGTGCGGGCGGTGGCGGCGCGTCCTCGGCCCTGGGTCCGGACGCTTTGGGGCTTTCGTAGTTCATCAAGAGGCCGTGATCGGCCGTGCCGGGTGTCGTCGGCGCTTGCGTCGCGTCGTGGCCGCTGTCGGCAGGGGTCGTGAAGGATGGTGCGAA
>CAIQGU010000178.1 GCA_903871435.1 uncultured Burkholderiales bacterium
ATTTTTGACAGCAGCGTGTGACGGATTTTTGGTACGGGCCGGATCGAAGACTAACGCAACGTTATTGAAAGATTTATTTCGCGTTCACGACAACAGCGCTGATTGCTGACGCACGCCGGCGCAGCATGGCGGCGGGCGTGCGGCCTTTATTGCGCCAGCAAACGCCCGGCAGCCCGCCGCGACAGCACCACGTAAAGCTTCATCGACGCCCGCGTCATGCCCACAAACAGCTTGCGGCGCGCGCGCTCGTCGAGCATTTCGAAATCCACCTCGGTGAGTACCACGCAGGGCGCCGACTGTCCCTTGAAGCGGTAGACGGTTTCCATGAGCACGTCACCGTCGGTGTACTGCGGCTCGCCCAACAGGTCGTAATTGCCGGTGAAGACCCGCAGCTTGTGGGGGCCGATCTGATCGAAGGGCAGCAGGCGGGATCTTTCCCGGCCGCTGAACGTGACGACCGCGATATCCTGCCGCCGGAATTTGGCCAGCAGGGCCTGGGTCAGCGCCTGGCGCGTCTGGGCTATCAGGGTCTCGGGGCTGTCGTAGTCGAGAAATTCGATGGCCTCGCCCTCGTAGGGGGCGGCGGCCGTGATCGTGCGCTCGGGGGCGAGCAGGCGGTTCACGGCGTCGAGTATCAAGCGGGGCGTGCGGTAGTTCGAATCGTCGTTGATGCTCACCCAATCGGCAAAGTCGGGCGCCTGACGTTCATAGAGCTGCTGCATGGGGTCCTCCAGCCACCAGATGCGTCCCTCGGGATGCACCCAGCGCTGCAGGGCCGATAGCCACTGCGCCTCGAAGTCCTGACCTTCGTCGATGACGAGTTCATCGAGCGTGCCGCCGCCATGGGGCAGGGCAAGGAAACGCGCCACCATCTCATCGAAGGTTCCGGCCCGCGTGAAATCGGGCACGTAGCCGGTTTCGCGCAGACGCATCTCGCAGTATTGGTGGAACGTGGCCGCGTGGGCCGGGTTGCCCAGGACGCGCCCGATGTGATCGGCCAACGGGCGGTTGTAGCAAAGATACTGCGCACGCCGGCCCGCCCGGGCTGCGTCCTGCATCACGGCGAGCGCGAGTTGTGTCTTGCCCGACCCGGCCGTCGCGGTTACCCGCAGGCGGAACGGCGAAAACTTCAGTCGCCGCGCCCAGACGGCCAGGCCGCCGGCAAGACGCGTCACCAATGCTTCAGACCGGCCCACGAGCGTGGCCGCGTCGGCGATCAGGTCGAGTTCACCCGCAAAGAATTCATACAGACGCCGCGCCAGCAGCGGCCGCGGTTCGTCCGCGGCCAGCGCCTGCACGATGCGCTGGGAGAGCGATTCGCGCCGCGGCAGGTCGACGATGCGCTCGTCGGGCAGACCGGCCGTTGCGCGGGACTTGACCACGTAGTCCGGGCAATACAGCAGGTAGTCCAGCCGTAGTGGCTCGTCGCGCACGATGGGCCCCAGGCGGTTGCGGACGCCGTCCATCATGCGGTCGATCTGGTGACCTACGTGCTTGGCTTTATCCGCGCCATAGCGCTTGACCAAGCCATCCGGCGTCTCGTCCAGCAGGCCGCTTTTTTGTTCGATGAGCAGGATGCCGCCACCGGGGCCGATCACCACGAAATCGATCTCGCCGATGACGGCAAAGCCGGACTGGACGCGGCTCCAGTGCACGCCGTGCAGCACCTGCAGGGTATCGGGCAGGCCCTTTTCGAACGAGGCAAGCGTCTCGATCTCGCGGGCGGCGGCGCCCGTGACCTCCAGGGCGCGCCAGTCAGACGGGGTTATTCGGGCCATGGGCGTGGTGCGTAGGGGCGTGGGAGCTGTCGATGCACGGGAACTTTAACCCGTAACGGTGTAAGTCGTGCCCAAATGCGCTAACTTAATGGATTGCCGATGTGCACGCCGATGTGCACTCAGGAATGATGGTCCCTCCAGGGATGCGTG
>CAIQGU010000179.1 GCA_903871435.1 uncultured Burkholderiales bacterium
GCAAGCGACTGACTCGACCTGCTGCTGCAAGCTCCTGCTGCAAACTCCTGAGGCAAGCTCCTGAGGCAAGCAAGCGGGCTGCCGACGGGGCTAAGCAGCCCTGCCCACGCCCGCCGCCGGCGCTTCGCTGGCAAGGTCGATCATCGGCGCAAACACGGCCTGATTGCCCCCTGCGGTCTTGGCCTCGTACATGGCACGGTCGGCGAGGCTGAGCAGCCAGGTGGGTTCGCGGCCCTGTTCGCTCGCCAGGGCGATGCCCACGCTTGCCGACAGCAGTTCATCGTGGCGGCCGGCAACGCGCACGGAGCGCGCGACCTCGTCGAGGACGCGCTGCACGATCGCCTCGATATCGCGGCGCGTTCCCGCATCGGGAATCAGCAGCGCGAATTCATCGCCGCCATAGCGCGCCACGGTGTCCTGGGGGCGCACGACCCGCTGCAGCCGGCGCGCCATCTCCTGGAGAACTTCGTCGCCGGCCTGGTGGCCAAAGCGGTCGTTGATCTGCTTGAACCGGTCCAGGTCGATCACGACGATGGCGCAACCCGAGTTGCGCAGCGCACTGGTGGCCAGGGCGGCGCGGGCGCGCTCGGCAAATAGGCGCCGGTTGGCTAGACCCGTGAGTTCGTCGTGCCGCGCATCGAAGAGCGCATGGGCTTCGCGGCGCCGTATGGAGTCGATATCGGCAAGCGCCGCAACGTATTCGCCCTGGTCGATGGAGCGCAGCGTGAGCTGGCACCATACCGTGTGATCGTCGTCGTCCGTGCGCGAGCGGCGCAGCTTGATTTCGCGCACGACCGCCTGGTCCGACAGGGCTGCGCGATCGGCGGCCGCCATTGCAGCCGACCACTCGGCGTGATCGGCGAAGATTTCGACGATGCGCATGCCCTGCAGTTCGCCTGCCGTGCGCTGGAGCAGTTGCAGGAATGCTTCGTTGCAGCGCGACACCGCGCCGTCACGCAGCACGGCAAGCGCCTGGCCCGCGGAGTCGAGCACGGTACGCTCGACGCGCAGCGCCTCGGCGAGACTGGCTTCGCGCTGCTTGAGCATGGTCAGATCGACCATCATGCCCACGGCACCGGCAAACGCGCCGTTGTTGGACGACAGGGCAACGGCGCTCACGGCTACCACGATGTGCCGGCCGTCCTTGGTGACGTGCGCCATCTCGACGTCGCGCATGACCTTGCCTTCGCGTAACGCCACCAGGGCGCGGCGCGCAGCGGTCTGGTCGGAAGCCGGATTGAGCAAGACGCCCATGGAGATGCCCACCAGGTCCTCGACCGCGTACCCGTACAAATCACGGCACGCCCGGCGGCTGACAAAGGTGAAACGGAAGCTCGCGTCGCATGCCCAGATGAGGTTGGGACTGACCTCCACCAGCGACTTGTAGTGGTCCTTGCGCCGGCGCAGGCGTTCCTGCTCGATCAGTTCGTGCGCCGAAGCAATGGTGTCCATCACCAGCACCGAGGGCTGCGCGTTGCCGCGCTCGTCGGGCCAGTTCACCGGCACGAGGTGACTGCGCAGCGCGAGGCGGCCACCCGAAGGGCTGGCGCGTTCCACCAGCAGGTCGTAGGTAGGCCGGCCCTTGACGGCTGACTGCACGGCGGCGAGGAAGCTGTCACGTGACCGCGCCTGGTACACGAACGCATCCCACCAGCGGGGCCGCAGCGCGGGCCCGATCTTCATGCCCCAGCGGCGCACTTCGGGACTCTGCGCATGGACCACGCGCCCCTCGCCGTCGATCACCCAGGCCAGTACGGGCAGGCGGCTGAGGAGGTCAGGCAGCGTGCCCATCTCCGCTGCGCCCGGCACGCCCGGCGCAGGCTCTGTTACCGCCGGCACGGTGACCGCGCCCGCGTTTTCGGGACCGGCTGCAGGGGCCGCGGCAGGACCGCGCACCGCCGCGGCAGTTGATGGCGCCGGGACCGAGCCGGACGCGGCAGGCGCTGCGACCTGCCGTGCGCTTGCCGGATCATCCGCGGCGCGCGGCGCTTGGGCCGCCGCGGCCGATTTGTCGGCGCGCGGCATTACGAGGGTGCCGATCGTCGCGGGGAACTCGACGTCGCCCTCATCGACGACGATGCCATGCGCGCCGGGGCGGGAAGGGTCCACCGGGACCGGTGCGGCCGCGGGGGCGCCAGCTGGCGCCAGGGTGGCCATCGCCTCGACCAGCGCGCTGCGCGATGCCTGAGCGGCCTCGGCCGCTGCCGACGGCTCGACCGCCACCACCGTGATCAGATCGCCGTTGCGCGCGTTGCCCACCTTGATGCGCACGCCCACGCGCTCGGCCATGGGCCGGCCGGCAGCACGCATGATGGCCGATATGGGGCCATTGCGCGACGCCAGAGCCAGCTCGAATGCATTGGGAGGATCAAATACCGCCAGCTCGCTGAGACGGCGGCCGATGCAGTCGAAGGTTATGCCGCCCAGCAATTGCGCCGCGGCCGGGTTGATCTCGAATACGCGGTTGTTGTGGACCGCGATCATCGGTGACGACGAGGCTTGTATGGCCAGCTGAACGCCCCGGCGCGTGGAGCCCGACGCGGTTCCCATGGACGGCTCGACGCGCGCGACCTGCTCCCGGGCGTGCGCAACGGGACGGGTGGCGCCAAACCAGATGACGCTGGCCATCCACAGCAGCAGACCCACGGCGACCATGGGTCCACTGGCCGCATGCACGGCAATCGCCGCCACGGGCACCGTCCAGCCCAGCGCTAGGCCCATGGGCGTGGAACGGCTGGCCGTTGACAGCGAGGACATCAGCATGGCCCCCGCCAAAGCGCCTCCCAGGCGGGTGGCCAGCGGCGCGGTGAGCGGCGTCACCGAAATGATCAGGCCCAGCCAGAGGCCAGCATCGACCAGGAAAGATATGGCGCGCAAGCGCACCGGCATGGACATGGACGCGTGCGCTGCGCGGCGGGCCGCGGGCGTCTCCGGCGGGATGGCCAGGCGCGCGATGACATTTACCGCCAGCGCCGCGATCCAGATCCACGAAACCACATTGCCCGCTGGCAGGCCCAGCCCGGCAAAGCCCAGAATGAGGAAATTGGCTGGGGCGACATGCCAGTGCGAGGCATCCGGCGCTGCATCGCGCCCGCCATTGGCGGCGCTGTTGCGCTGCGAGCCCCGCGTATCGGGGGACAAGGTCGCTCGCGCAGGTGGCGTGGAAGATCCCGTGGGCCGGGTACCTGCGGAGCGCGCATCCCGCGCGGCCATACTTGCGGTACCCTCAGTTGAACGCAGCGTGCGCTGCGTCCCGGACGTTGATTGGGCCACGAGATCGGGCTGCCAAAGAGAAGACCCGTAGCGCTGCCTCGGTACCGCGCAGGGGGAAATCGTTGAAGGTCACGGTGTTGGGAACGGTGCGCGATGCAAATGTTTTAGGGTGCAGCGTCCGGTGAACCGGCCGCCTTGCCCGCTGCAGTCACGCATATCAGGCAGTGCATTATCCATCCCCTGTCAGCGGTAAACAACCGTCTCGCTGCAAGAAAATTTTTACACCAGCATTCTTAAGATTTTTGTCATGATGAGTCGTCCGTACCGGGGCCGCTTCGCACCATCGCCCACCGGCCCGCTGCATCGCGGCTCGCTGGCCACCGCGTTAGCGAGCTGGCTTGATGCCCGCGCTCATGAAGGCAAGTGGCTGATTAGAATAGAAAATATCGACACCCCTCGCGAGCGCCCGGACGCGTCGGCGGCGCAACTCACGCTGCTTGCCGCACTCGGCATGGAATCGGACGAGCCCGTGCTCTATCAAAGCACGCGCGGGGATGCGTATGCATCGGCGTTGCAGCAATTACAACAGTGCGGCCGCGCCTACTACTGCAGCTGCACGCGGGCCCAGCGTGCCACGGCAGCGCAGCAGCAAACGCCCGCGGGCTGCGCGCCCGACTATTACCCCGGCACCTGCCGCGACCGCGGCCTGGCGGCGCCGGGCGCCGTGCGCCTGCGCATGCCCGGCGGCGAGATCGCCGTCCTGGACCGCGCCTGCGGCTGGTACCGGCAGGATGTCGCACGCTTCGTCGGCGACCCCATCGTCCTGCGCGCCGATGGCTACTGGGCCTACCAGCTGGCGGTGGTGGTCGACGACGCCCAGCAGGGCATAACCGACGTCGTTCGCGGCGCCGACCTCCTCGACAACACGCCCCGTCAGGTGCTGCTGCAGCGGGCGCTGGGCCTGCCCGAACTGCGCTACCTGCACGTGCCCCTGGTGCGCGATCCGGAAGGGCGCAAGCTCGCCAAGTCGGACGGCGACGCGCTGCCGGCAACGGCCAGCACGGCGCAGGCGCTCGCGCTGCTCGAACAGGCGTGGGCGCACCTGGGCTTTGCGCCCATCGGGGCGGCGGGCGTGGACCAGTTCCAGCGGCACGCCATCGCCTCGTGGCGCCAGCGCTGGCGGCAGGACGCGACCGGCGCCGTCGTTGCGCCGGCAAGCGTCGGTCGCGTGCAGGAGCCCTCATGACGATTGCCCTGCTCACGGATATCCACAGCAACCGTGAAGCGCTGGAGGCTTGCCTCGTGCATGCCGAAGAACACGGCGCCAGCCGGTTCATCTTCCTGGGCGATTTCGTCGGTTACGGGGCCGACCCCGTCTGGGTGCTGGACACGGTCATGGCACTCACGGCCCGCGGGGCCCTTGCCCTGCGGGGCAACCATGATCAGGCCACGAGCACTCCGGGCAGCATCGCCATGAACGACGACGCCCTGGCCTGCGTGGACTGGACGCGCGAGCAGTTGCGGCCGGAGCATCTGGCCTTCCTTGAGCAATTGCCGCTCGCCGTCGAAGAAGGCAACTGCCTGTACGTGCACGCCAATGGGTGGGACCCGCAGGGTTTTGAATACATCCATGGCGCGATGCAGGCCGGCCGCAATCTGCGCGTGGTGCGCGCGCGCGTCACGTTCTGCGGCCACATGCACGAACCCATGCTCTATCACATGGGACTGACGCAGCGCGTGGAAGTCTTCGCGCCGGTACCCGGCACCGCCATACCGCTGAGCGCAGCGCGGCGCTGGCTGGCCATACCCGGTTCGGTGGGGCAGCCTCGCGATGGCAATCCCGCCGCC
>CAIQGU010000180.1 GCA_903871435.1 uncultured Burkholderiales bacterium
CGGTGGCGGCTGCCGTCACGAACGCGGTGCCTCATAGGGTACCGGGCCGGCGCCCGATGGCTCGCCCGTGCCCAGTTCCACCACTGGCAGCGGCTTCCAGCCACGCTTGCGGTGCTCCACGACGACGGTGGTGTACACGCCGCCACGCACGTACCAGCGTGCCGTGACGCGCAGGAAACGCGGCGCGATGGCTTCGACCAGGTCATCGAGCACCTGATTGGTCACCGCCTCGTGAAAGGCCCCCAGGTTGCGGTAGGCGGCAAAGTACAGCTTCAGGCTTTTGAGCTCGACATTGCGCCGGTCGGTGATGAAATCCAACTCGAAGCGGGCGAAGTCGGGCTGCGCCGTGAGCGGGCACAGGCAGGTAAATTCCGGAACCACGATGCGCACGACGTAGTCGCGCTGTGGCGCCGGGTTGGGAAACGAGGCCAGGTGGGCGGACGGCTTGGTTTGGGCGGCAGGGGTACGTCTTTTCTTCAATTTTTTTCCGAAGGTGAGCGATTGCCTGTAGGGATGGGCGGCGCCAACCCTGCATTTCGCTATCATTATAGTTTCGTGCTCGTCTTTCGACGAATAAAAGCGCGTGGGGATTGTCTTTATCGGGCTGTACAGGCTTGCGCGAGAGTCTTGCGCGTGAAACTTGCGCGCGACCCATGCGCGTGACCCTTGCGCCGCCGCGTGGGCAGTGCCACCCTGGCCGAATCACCTCATTGGAAACCACAACGTGCGATTGCGGCAGATAAAGCTGGCCGGCTTCAAGTCCTTTGTAGACCCGACGCAGATCGACGTCCCGGGGCGCCTCGTGGGCGTGGTGGGGCCCAATGGTTGCGGCAAGTCCAATGTGATGGATGCCGTGCGCTGGGTGCTGGGCGAAACCAAGGCCGCCGAGCTGCGCGGCGAGTCCATGCAGGACGTCATCTTCAACGGCGCGGCCAACCGCAAGCCGGCGGGTCGTGCCAGCGTGGAGCTGGTGTTCGAGAACAACGAGGGGCGCATCGGCGGCGAATGGGGCCGTTTCAGCGAACTGTCGGTCAAGCGCGTGCTCACCCGGGACAACGCGTCAGCCTACGTCATCAACAACCAGCAGGTGCGGCGCCGCGATGTCCACGACCTGTTCCTGGGCACCGGCCTGGGGCCGCGCGCCTACGCCATCATCGGCCAGGGCATGATCTCGCGCATCGTCGAGGCGCGTCCGGAAGAGTTGCGCACCTTCCTCGAGGAGGCGGCGGGCGTCACCAAGTACAAGGAGCGACGCCGCGAGACCGAGTCGCGCCTGTCCGATACGCGCGAAAACCTCACCCGCATCGGCGATGTGATCCGCGAGCTCGACAGCCAGATCGAACGCCTGCAGCGCCAGGCGGAGGTTGCCCGCGAATTCCGTGGCCTCACGGAGCGCCATGATCGGGCGCAGGCGCTGATGTGGCTCACCCGCCAGCAGCAGGCTCTGGCCGAGCAGGCGCGCCACGCGCAGGAAATCGAGCAGGGCGAGGCCGCCATCGAAGCCCAGATGGCCGAACTGCGCGCCGTGGAACTGCGCCTGACGCAGGAGCGCGAGGCCCATTACGGCGCCAATGACGCTGCCAACACGGCCCATGCCGAGCTGGCCCGCATCAATTCCGAGATCGGCCGCCTGGAAGGCGAGATCCGCGCCACGCTGGAAGCGCGGGCGCGCCTGGCGGCCCAGATAGAGAGCCTGACGCAATCGCAGGCGCGGCGCACCGAGGAAGGCGCACAGTTGCGCCAGCGCGGCGTCGAGCTGGAAGCGGCCGCCCAGGCCAGCGGCATCCGCCTGGAGCAGGCCCGCCTCGCCCTGGAAAACCACGACGCCGGCTTGCCGGCCTGCGAGGAAGCCAGCGAGGCCGCACGGGAAACGCTCACCGCCGCCCGGGCACGCGCGGCCTCGGCGTCCCAGGAAATTGCCAGCGCCGGCCAGCAGATGCAGGTCTTCGAGCGTTCGGCCAACACGCTGTTGATGCGCCGCGAACGCTTGCTCGATGAACAAAAGCAGCTGGGCCAGCCCGACGCCCAGCGCCTGGGCGCGCTGCAGTCCGAGGCGGCCAACGTGCAGGCCCAGGCCGAAGCGGCCCAGGAGCGCGGGCTGCGGGCGGAATCCCACCAGCGCGACCTGGAAGCCCAGCGCGCGGCCCAGACCGAGACCCGGCGCCAGGCATCGGCCGATTTGCACAAGCTCGAAGCCCGGCTCAATGCCGTCCAGGAAACCCTGGCCAATATCGAGGCCGATGAGCGGCTCGATCCCTGGCTGCGCCAGCAGGGCATGGAGTCACTGCCGCGGCTGTTCAAGCGCCTGGATGTGGAAGCCGGCTGGGAAACGGCCATCGAGGCCGTATTGCGCGAGCGGGTGGAGGCCATGGAAGTGGGCCGCCTGGAGCCCATGGCCGCGTTCGGCCAGGTGGCGCCGCCGGCGCGGGTGAGCTTTTTTGAGCTGGCCAGTGCAGAAAGCGCTGTTCCCGTAGCCTCTCCTGCCGCCGCCCCGCCCGCCGGCCGCGCGGCGCTGGGCGAGCGCGTGTCGGTGCGCGGCGCCAACGATGCGCGCGTCATCCGCAATTTGCTCGACGATTGGCTGGCGGGTGTCTACACGCAACCGGACCTGCCCGCCGCCATGGCGGCGCGCGCCACCCTGGGTGCCGGCGAGCATTTCGTCGTGCCGGGTGGGCACTTGGTATCGCGCCACGCCGTGCGCTTTTTTGCCGCCGACGACCGCAAGGCGGGACTGCTGGCACGCAAGCGCGAGGCCGAGAACCTGGAACTGCAGGTCAAGGCGCAGCGTCTGATCGACGAGCAGGCAGGTGAGCTGCTGGCCCGGCTCGAATCGCAGCTGCGCCAGGCGCAACAGGAAGCGCAGGCCGCCCGCGACAGCGCCAGCCAGTTGCGCAGCCGCGCCCACACCCTGCAGCTGGAAGCCGTGCGCCTGGGTGAACTGATCGACCGGATCCGCCACCGCGGCGGCCAGATCGAATCCGAACTCGAGGAACTGGCCTCCGAGGAACTGGAACTGGGCAGCCAGCGCGATGCCGCCGAGGCGCGCTTTGCCGCGCTCGACGAGGCCCTGGGGGCCCTGCAGGAAGCGGTGGAAACCGCCCGCATGGCCGACGAACAGGCCAGTGCGATGCTGCGCGACAAGCGCGATCAGTCGCGCCAGCTTGGCGCGGATTGCCAACGTCTGGAGTTTGAGCTGGCCGGCACGCAGGAGCGCATCCGCGATGTGGCCCATGCCGTCGAGGTGGCCGGCAGCGATGCGCTGCGCCTGGCGCAGGACATCGAGCGGGCCCAGCTGGAAGCGGCCAAGCTCGACGACAGCGCGGCGCGCGGTGGCCTGGAAGACTGGCTGCAGCAGCGCGTG
Organism: uncultured Burkholderiales bacterium; assembly: GCA_903871435.1. Classification (GTDB taxonomy): domain Bacteria; phylum Pseudomonadota; class Gammaproteobacteria; order Burkholderiales; family Burkholderiaceae_F; genus GJ-E10. The sequence goes on from CAIQGU010000180.1 coordinate 3,362, forward strand.
GCCGCCGAACAGGCGGTAGCGCTGGCGCGGGCCCAGGTGGACGAGTGGATGCAAAAGTCGCGGGTCAGCGAGGACCAGCGGCAGAAGATCGAACGTGGCCTGCAACCGCGGCGCGACCGCGTGACCGAGGGAAGGCTCAAGGAACAGGCGGCCCGCCTGGCCGTGGAGCAGTTCGACGGCCTGCTCACCGAAGCCAAGGTGGACCGCGAGGCGCTGATGGCCGAGCTGCCCGGCCTGCCCGCCGTGGCGGCGCAGGAGGCCGAGATCAGCCGCTTGGCCCAGTCCATTGCCGACCTGGGCGCAGTCAACCTCGCGGCGCTCGAAGAGCTGGAAAGCTCCGCGCAGCGGCAGGGATTTCTCAACGCCCAGTCCACTGACCTGCAGTCCGCGGTCACCACCCTGGAAGACGCGATCCGCAAGATCGATCTGGAAACCCGCGCCCTGCTGCAAAAGACCTTTGACGAGGTCAACCGGCATTTTGGCGAGCTGTTTCCCAAGCTATTCGGCGGCGGCGAGGCCAAGCTCACGATGACGGGTGACGAGATCCTGGACGCTGGCGTGCTGGTGAGTGCCCAGCCGCCGGGCAAGCGCAACAGCTCCATCCACCTGCTGTCCGGGGGCGAGAAGGCCCTGACGGCCACGGCGCTGGTCTTTGCCATGTTCAAGCTCAACCCGGCGCCCTTTTGCCTGCTCGATGAGGTGGACGCGCCCCTGGATGACGCCAACACCGAGCGCTTTTGCCAGCTCGTCCGCTCCATGTCCGAGCACACCCAGTTCCTGTTCATCACCCACAACAAGCTGGCCATGGAAATGGGCGAGCAGCTGGTCGGGGTCACGATGCAGGAGCAGGGCGTCTCGCGGATCGTTGCGGTGGACATCGACAGCGCCGTGCGCATGACGGCCGAGGCCGCATAGCCTCCCGGCCCATGTCCCAACGACCATGAGGAGCGACTTGCAACTGGCGCTGCTGGCGGTCGGCGCCCTGGTGCTGGCGGCGGTCTACGCGCACGGCAAATGGCAGGAGCGGCGCCTGCTGCAGCGCATGCGCGAGCGCCTGCACGGTGGCGTGGGCGATGCCCTCTTGCAGGCGGGTGCGCAGCGCCGGATGGAGCCGGGGTTTTTTGGCGCGGAGCCGCCTTTTGCTGCACCGGATAAAAATGCCGATGCGCGCAATGCCGGGCACCCGGCCGGGGATGCGGGCCGGCCGTCTGGTGTGAACGCCGCGGTCAACGCCGCCGGCAACACCGCCGGCAACACCGCCGTTGATGCCGCTGCCAACGCCGCAGCCGCTGCCGCCACCGCGGCCTATGCCGCCGGCGAGGACGCCCCTTTCGCCTTTGCCGCCGCCGAGGAAGACGCGCAAAGCACTGCAGCCGCGGCCCCGTCGGAGGTTACGTCGGAGGCGCTGCGTACTCCGGCGGCCCTCCTGCAGCCCAGCTGGACCGAAGACCCGCTGCTCGACTGCTCGCTGGAAATCCGCTGCGCCCACGCCGTCGATGGCGTGAGCGTAATCGATGCCGCCGCGGCGCTCGGCCATGCCAGCTGGCCGCTCCCCGTCAATTTTGTCGTCTGGGACGGACGCCACCAGCAG
>CAIQGU010000181.1 GCA_903871435.1 uncultured Burkholderiales bacterium
GAGCTGCGCGTGCGCCGCAAGATGGCCCTGTTGTTCATCACGCATGACCTCGGCGTGGTCGCGGATATCGCAGAGCATATCGTGGTCATGCGCGATGGGATCGTCCGTAAGCAGGGGCGCGCGGATCACGTGCTCGGTCAGCCCGCCGACGCGTATACGCGCGCGCTGCTCGCGTGCCGGCCGACCCTGCGCGGGCGTTCCTTGCGACTCTTGCAGGTCGAGGACTTTCTTGAGCCGGCTACCCTGGATCCTGGCACCCTGGAACCCGCCACCCTGGAACCCGCCACCCTGGAACCCGCCGCCCTGGATCCAGGCACCCTGGAACCCGCCATCCTGGAGCCCGCCATCCTGGAACCCGCCGCTGCGCCGCCCGCCGCCCTGCGCAATAAGACGGCAGAGGACAATCCGCCTTCAGCCCAGGCGGGCGTCACAGGGGATCCACTGCCACCCCTGCTCGTCGTGAGGGGGCTCAGTCGCGTGTTCAGCTTCCGTAGCGGGCTGTTCCGGAGAGAGAGCTTCACGGCGCTGAAGGACGTGAGTTTCTCACTGCGTCGTGGCGAGACCGTGGGCGTGGTCGGCGAGTCCGGGTGCGGAAAGACCACCCTGGGGCTCACTCTGATGCGGCTCCATGAGCCGACCAGCGGCAGCGTGCACTTCGCCGGCCAGGACCTCGCGCGCGTGGATGAGGCGGGCTGGCGGTCCCTGCGCCGCCGTGTTCAGATCGTGTTCCAGAACCCGTATGCGTCCCTCAACCCGCGCTTTACCGTTGCGCAGATTCTGCGCGAGCCTCTTCTCATCCATGCCATCGGGACGGGGCAGGCGGACCGCGAAGCGCGCTGCGCGGCCATGCTCGAACAGGTCGGCTTGCCCGCCAGTGCGCTTGCGCGCTACCCGCACGAGTTCTCCGGTGGACAGCGCCAGCGTATCGCCATTGCGCGTTGCCTGGTGCTGGAACCCGATGTGCTGATTCTCGACGAGTCCGTATCGGCGCTCGATGTATCCGTCCAGGCGCAGGTACTGAATCTGCTGAAGGATCTGCAGGCCCGACTGGGCATGGCGTATCTCTTCATTTCGCACGACCTCGCGGTCGTGCGTTACATGGCGGATCGCATCCTCGTCATGCATGGCGGCGAAGTCGTCGAAGAGGCCCGGACGCAGGATCTCTTCGATGGCGGCCACCACCATCCCTATACCACCCGGCTGCTGGCCTCCATTCCCGGGCGCTGATCCAGACCGGTAAGGTCGTCCTTCGCGTTTGAGTTGGGCAGCGCACCGAACCGAAGCACGGCTTGCGCGGATCATCCCGGCAAGGGTCCCACGTGACCTCGCCACTCTGGAACGCAGCGCATCATCACGGGAGTCAAGCATGGATAGGGTACTGGTCAAAGGACAAGTCGCGGATGGAAGGGATATGGGGCATGGCCTCCACTCGCAGGACGCCGAGCGGCACGAACAGGCCGCCAAGCATCACAAACTGGCCGCCGAATGCGAGAACAGCGGCGACGAAAAAGGAGCCGAAGTGCACGCGCGGACTGCGCGCGGCCACGCGGTGCACACCACCATGCATTGGATCGATCCGGCCTCGCTGCCCGAGGCCAGCGGCACGCTGACCAAGTTTCTGTATAACGTCCAAGGCGAAGTGGAAGGATTTTTGCTGGATGGACAGCGCCAGGTGCATTTTCCGCCCCACATGACCGCTGAGTTGCTGAAGGCGGTCAAGGTGGGCGAAAAGGTCACCGTTCACGGCGTCAAACCGCGCGACGTCGACCTGCTGGTCGGCGTATCGGTCACGGCGGCGAATGGCACCTTGATTGTCGACCACGAGACACGGTCGAAGAGCTGACGCAGCGCGACTGTGAAACTGTGAAGCCCACCAGGGGCCCGCAGGGGTCTCACGGCGCTCTCACGGGGCTCTCGATGGCGGCGGCACCGCAGCGCGCACCGCCCGCCTGTACGTTCAGCAGATACGCGGAAGCGGCTCGCCGCTCAGCCAGTCGACCACCCGTCGCCCGCCCACGCGCGTATCCATCTGGACGAAGCCATTGCGGTCGGCGATGACGGAGCCTATGCACGCCGCGCGGCGGCCCAGTGGATGGGCCTGCATCGCCGCCAGCACGCATTCCGCCGCATCGGCGTCGACCACAGCGACAAGTTTGCCTTCGTTCGCGATATAGAGCGGGTCGAGTCCCAGCATTTCGCACGCTGCATTGACTTGCCGATCGACGGGAATCGAGACTTCCTGGAGCAGCATTCCGACGGCGGATTGGCTCGCGATTTCATTCAGCGTGGTCGCCAGGCCGCCACGCGTCGGGTCGCGCAGGACGTGGATCGCGTCCGTAGGCGCTGCCCCCATCATCGCTGCGACCAGACCGTTGAGCGCTGCGGTGTCGGAGCGCAGGGTCGTCTCGAACTCCAGCGCTTCGCGCCACGACATGATGGCGATGCCGTGGTCCCCCATCGTCCCCGACACCAGGATACGATCCCCGGGCCGCGCGCCGGCGCCGCAGATATGCAGATCCTCCCGCACGAAGCCGATGCCGGTCGTGCTGAGGAAAAGGCCGTCACCCTTGCCGCGCTCGACGACCTTGGTGTCGCCGCACACGATGGCCACGTTGGCGTCGCGCGCTGCGTCACCCATGGAACGGGCAATGCGGACCAGATCGGCCAAGGGAAATCCCTCCTCCAGCACCATGCTGACACTGAGGTAGACCGGGACCGCACCCAGCATGGCGACGTCGTTGATGGTGCCGTGCACCGCCAGACAGCCGATGTCGCCACCCGGAAAAAACAGCGGTGAGATGACATGGGCATCCGTGGCCATGACCAGGGCACACCCCGGCGGGACCGGCAGGCGCGCACCGTCATCGCCCTGCCTGAGGAAGGCGTTGTCGAAGGCCGGGATGAAGATATCGGTCACCAGCTGCGCCGAAAGCCGCCCGCCGGCGCCATGGTTCATGTCGATGAAGCCGCGTTTGAGATCCAGCGGACGACTGTACTCGCGCGGCCGCTCGCCCAAGGGTGCGTGCACTGCGGCTGGTGCGGTCGCTGCCAAGGATGCAGGCGCTGCCGTCGCGCTCAGCACGGGCGCGGATGAGAGCGCGTCCGATCCCGACGCAGGCATTGCCTCCGAGCCTGGTGCCGTCATTGCCAGCGTTCGGGTGTCCATCAGGCGGGGACCCCGGTATGGTCGCGGAAGCGGCCGTAGGAATAATGGGCCGCGCAGGCACCTTCGCTCGAGACCATGCACGAGCCCATCGGGGTGTCGGGTGTGCACACGGTACCGAACAGCTTGCACTCGCGCGGTTTGCGCACGCCACGCAGGATGGCGCCGCATTCGCACTGCTTGTGATCGGGGACTGCCTGGTAGTGCAGTCCGAAGCGCTGCTCGGCGTCGAAGCGCACGTGCGACGATCGGACCTTGAGCGCGCTCCTGCTGATCGCGCCGAGCCCACGCCATTCAAAACTCGGCCTGACTTCGAACATCTCCTCCATGACCGCCTGCGCGAGCAGGTTGCCCACCGGGCTGACGGCGCGCGTGAATTCATTCTCGACCTCCGCCCTTCCATCGTTGATCTGGCGAACCAGCATCAGGATGGCCTGCATCACGTCGAGCGGCTCGAAGCCCGCAATCACCACCGGCTTGCAATGTTTCCGCGCGAATGCAGCGTAGGGACTGGAGCCGATCACGATGCTCACATGGGCGGGCCCGACGAAACCATCAATGGGCAGGGCGCCGTGCCGGCGGGCCTCGCCGGATTCGAGAACGTTCGCAATGGCGGCGGGCGTCAGCACATGGCAGCACAATACCGTGAAGTTCTGCAGGTCGTCGCGGATGGCCTCGCGCAGCGCCAGTGCCGTGGCCGGCGCCGTGGTCTCGAAGCCGATGGCGAGGAACACCACCTCGCGTCGGGGGTGCCGAATGGCCAGCTGGACCGCATCGTGCGGCGAACAGACCATGCGGATATCGGCGCCAAGTGCCTTGGCGCGCATCAGCGAGAGCCCCGCCGACGCTGGCACACGCATGACATCGCCGTATGTGCAGAGCATCACGCCTTGCTCCAGCGCGAGACCGATCGCCATGTCGATCCAGCCGATCGGCAGGACGCACACTGGACAACCTGGACCATGGATCATGCGCAGCCGCGGCGGGAGCAGATCGGTCAGCCCGTAGCGTGCGATGGCGTGGGTATGACCGCCGCAGAATTCCATGAAACCAAAGTTGCGCTCCGTCCCCGCCTCCTGCCGGATATTGCGTGCGATCGTGCGTGCAAGCGCGCCATCGCGGAATTCATCAATGTATTTCATGGGCCGATTTCCGCAAATAGCCGCAAGGTGATCTCGGCCTCTTCTAAATCCAGCATGCCAATCGCATACCCCACGTGGACGATCACGTAGTCGCCCACGGCCGCGTCCGGTACCAGAGCCGTCGAGACCACTTTCCGGACGCCTCCCAGATCTACCAGGGCGGCCTCTCTGCCCCGCAGCTCGACCACGCGATGCGGCAAGGCCAGACACATCTCAGGCGGCCTCGCCGAGGAACTGGCCGCCCAGCGCGGCGCCGATCGCGCAGCTTGCGACCCAGGCCTGGCCGAGCGCCAGACCCGCATCACCACATCCGGCGCGAGACGACTGCACCACCGTGAGGCCGGCGGCCTGAAGTGTCCGGCTCAGATGCCCGGTCAATACGGCATTCATGAAGCAGCCGCCGCCGAACGCCACCGTCGTCGTGGCGCGCTCATGCGCGGCCTCGATGGCACGATGCGCGATGCCATTGGCGAGTGCGCGATGAAACATCGCAGCACCCAGCCTGCGCGCCTGCACGCCATGGTCGGCGAGCGCGAACAGACCGGCGACCAGGGGCGTCGGGTCGAGTGTTCGCCAGACAAAGTCGAATGCAGGATATTGGGTCACGAAGCCCTGTGCCAGGCCTTCCAGTGCCATCGCCGCCTCGGCTTCGCCGCTCTGGCGCAGCGAGACGCCGAGGGCCCCGGCGGCTGCGTCGAACCAGCGCCCGGCGCTGGTACTGACCGGGCAGTGGAGTCGGCGCTGCAACTGCCCAGCGACCATCGCTGCCGTGTGCTTGCCGACCTGTGGGCCGAAGCGGGGCTGTATTTCGGACTGGCGCCCGATGCGGTGCAGCACCGCCGCCGCCATCCGCCAAGGTTCCCGCGCTGCGAGATCTCCACCCGGCAGAGCCAGTTCTGCCAGATGATCGAGTCGGTGCCACTGGTGAGCTGTACATGCCGCGTCCACCCACAGGAGTTCGCCC
>CAIQGU010000182.1 GCA_903871435.1 uncultured Burkholderiales bacterium
CGGCGCTGACCGAACTGGAGCAGGCCACCACCAACTGGATCCGCGACCTGCTAGGCGTGAGTTCGGCATTTTCGGGCGTGATCATCGACACGGCGTCATCGGCCAGTTTCGTGGCGCTGGTGTGTGCCCGTGAGCGTGCCTCCGCCTATGCGGCCGCAACGGGCGGTCTGCAGGGGTTTGCACCGCGCCTCGCGATCTACACCTCGGCCCAGGCCCACAGTTCCGTTGAAAAGGCCGCGCTGCTGGCCGGATTCGGCCGCGACCAGGTGCGCATGATTGCGCTGGATGAAGCATTTCGCATGGATGTGACGGCCCTGGCGCAAGCCGTGGCGCGTGACCGCGCCGCCGGCATGCTCCCTTGTGCGGTCGTGGCCACATCGGGAACCACGGCAACCACGGCGTTCGACGATGTTGCCGCCATCGCGGCCGTAGCCCGGCGCGAGAACCTCTGGCTGCATGTCGACGGCGCCATGGGCGGCGCCGCCATGCTGCTGCCCGAATACCGGCACTACTGGGCGGGCATCGAGGACGCGGATTCCATCGTCGTCAATCCGCACAAGTGGCTCTCAGTGGCCTTCGACTGCAGCATCTACCTCGTGCGCGATCCGCAGCACCTGACGCGGGTGATGTCCACCAGCCCCAGCTACCTGCAGACACCGATGGACGCGCAGGTGCGTAACTATCGGGACTGGGGCATCCCCCTGGGCCGCCGCTTCCGGGCGCTCAAGGTGTGGTTTGCCCTGCGCGACGAGGGTGCCGCCGCCCTGCGCGCCCGCCTGCGCCGTGACATCGGCAATGCCCGCTGGCTTGCCGCGCAAGTCGCAGCCGAACCGGGCTGGCGTGTTCTTTCACCGGTGACCCTTCAGACGGTTTGCCTGCGGCACGAACCGCCGGGCATGGACGCCACGCAGCTGGACCAGCACAACCGCTCGTGGTGCCAGGCCGTCAACGATTCGGGCCGGGCTTATCTGACCCCGGCCATTGTCGATGGGCGTTGGCTGGTGCGCGTATCCATCGGCAGCGCGCTCACCGAGCGCGGCCACGTGCAGGGCCTGTGGGACCTGATGCGCCAGTTGGCTGAAGGCAATGCGGCCAGCCTGGTCTAGGGCTGGGCCGCCGGCTTGGCCTAGCAGACGGTGGCACTAGGGCGGGCCTATGGCAGCAGCAGCGGCGATGCCCGACCGCACTGAACCCTCAATCGTCGAGGGATAGGGGCTGTCGGCTGCGTCCCCTGCCAGGTAAAGTCCGGCAACGGGCAGCACGGCGTCCGGCCTGCGCAGGCCGGGTGCCGGGACGATGGTGGCGTGCTTCTCGGTGATCGCGGTGTACCCCAGGGGCGCGGGCAGCCCCAGCGCCGAGCGCAACTGCAGGGCTATCGTTTGTCCCAGCGCATCGCGATCCAGTGCGCGATAGGGACCCTCGCCGCTGATCACCACGCTCACGATGCCGTCCATGGCCGGATCCCGTGCGCCGCGGTCGAAGGCCCATTGGCCATGATGGCCTTGCCGTGGGTCATCCTGGAGCGTGAGCACGGGGTACGTCAGGCGCGTCCCCGCCGCGTAGCGCAGGTAGACGGTGGCAATCGGTGCGAAGCGCACCGCACGCAACATTTGCGAGGCCGGCTCCAGTGCTGCATTCACGTTTGCCAGCAGGTCGGCGGCGCGGTCCGCCGGCAGTGCCAGCACGATGGATCCGGCGGCCAGACGCTCCCCGCGCACGCATAGCGCGTGTCCTGCGCCCGAGTCACCCACCTCGAGCGCCGTCACCGTGCTGTGCAATCGCACCTCGGCGCCGTGCGCGGTCAGCCACGCGATGGCCGCTTCGGGGAACAGTCGGGAAAGACCTATCCGGGGCACCAACAGTGCGCTGTCACGGGCGCGCGCGCCCAGGCTATCGCGCAGCACATTGAGCAGGATGTGCGCCGAAGCATCTTCCAGTTCGACATTGAGGGCAGCCAGGCACAAGGGCCGCCACAGGCGGCGCACCAGCCCTGCGGGTTCGCCGGCGAAGAGCGCAGCGGCGGGTCCGTCCGCTGCGTGATAGCGCCAGCCGCTGCGCGCGTGGCGCAGCGACCAGCGTGTCAGCGACCAGCGCTCGGCCAAGGTCGGCCCGCGCGCGCCCAGCAGCGCGGCGGCCAGGTGCAGTGGCGCCGGCAGGTCGGCCGCGGCCAGGCGCCAACCGTCGGGATAGGTGAGCGCGAAGGGCGATCGGGTAAACGCGCTCGTACAATCGACCCCGACGGTCTGCATGAGGTCCAGTGTTGCCCGGTAGCCGCCCAGCAGCAGATGCTGGCCGTTATCGAGCTCCACCGGCGCGCTGCCGAGCGCGTGCGTGAAGGATCGTGCCCGTCCGCCCGCGTGCGGGGCGGCATCGAGCACCAGCGGCCGGTGGCCGCGCAGTACCAGCGAAATGGCGCATGCCAGCCCGGACCAGCCGGCGCCCACAACCACCGGGCGCATGGCGGAGGTCTGCGCCGCCGTCATTGCCGCCGCTGTGCCCCGCGCCGCCGGGCGCGGCTCATGTGCCGGGCGCCGCCACCGGCCGCTGGCCCATGCGCGCGGGCGGCCCGAACACCCACGTGCGCCAGGCAATCGCCAGCTTGCGCAGCGGCGTCAGCGACACGTGCTGGTGCAGCACCTGGAAGCCATCGCGCGCCAGTTCGTCGAGCAGGCTGGCGTAGATGGCGCCCATGATGAGCCCGGTGCGCTGCGCGCGCACATCCGCGGCGGGCAGCTCGGCCAGGGCCTGGGCAAACGCGGCACGCGCCCGGTCGGCCTGGTGTTCCATCAGCGGGACAAAGCCGTCGGTGTAGCGGCACGCGAGGATGTCGGCGGCCTTGACCCCGTAACGCTGCATATCGTCGATAGGCAGGTAGATGCGGCCGCGGCGTGCGTCCTCGCCCACGTCACGGATGATATTGACCAGTTGCAGCGCCTGTCCCAGGTTGCGGGCGTAGCCGTACGTGCGTTCATCGGTGACGCCAAAGATGCCGGCAGCCATTTCGCCCACCACGCCAGCCACGAGGTGGCAATAACGGGCCAGCGCGGGAAAATCCAGGAAGCGGTTCTGCACCAGGTCCATGCGCATGCCCTCGAGCACCTGCAGCAGGCGCTCGCGCGTGATGCCATAGTCCTCCAGATGCGGCTGGAGGGCCCGGGTAACCGGGTGCTGCGGTGCGCCGGCAAAGAGGCGGTCGATCTCGGTCCGCCACCAGTCGAGCTTGGCCCCCGCTACGGCGCTATCGGTGGTTTCGTCCACGGCATCGTCGACCTCGCGGCAGTAGGCGTACAGCGCGGTGATGGCGCGGCGGCGGGGCGGCGGCAGGAACAGGAAGCTGTAATAGAAGCTCGATCCGCTCGCGCTCGCGCGCTCCTGGCAGTACTGGTCGGGTGTCATTGCACGGCCCTCATCCCTTTCCCGACATGGTCGCGGCCCGCATCGCCATGCGGGCCCAGTCGCTGGCCGCCAGCACCGGACGCTGCGTGAAGACGTCGCCGCGGACGGCGTCGATGCGCTCGGCAATGCGCAGCCCACCCTGAATCACGAGGCGCAATTCCCAGCCGATTCGCCCGCCCAGCGCGAAGACCAGCGGCTGGCCCGACAAGAGCAGATCGCGCGCCACCGCCGTTTGTGCCCGCAGCAGGCGCTCCCAGGCCGGGTCGGCCACGCGGCGGCCGATCTGCGCCGGGTCGACGCCGAAACGCTCGAACTCCGATTGTGGAATATAGATGCGGCCTTTCGCATGGTCCTGGTCCACGTCCTGCCAGAAATTCACCAGCTGGAGTCCGGTGCAGATCGCGTCCGACCAGCGCAGAAGTTCGGGTTCGCCACGGCGGTATAAGGCCAGCAGCAGCCTGCCGATGGGATTGGCCGAATTGCGGCAATAGGCGTAGAGATCGGTGTAATCGCGGTAGACCATGCCGCGCACGTCCTGCTCGAAGGCGCTCAGCAGATCGCGCAGCAGGCCAAGCGGCAGATCGTGCGCTGCCACGGCCTCGGCAAGGCCGCTCCAGCGCCCGCCGCCAGGGTAAGCGCCGGCGGCGATCCGGTCCAGGTCGCCGCGCAAACCGGCAAGGGCAGCCAGACGCACCGGCGTTGCATCGTCGCCTTCATCGGCAATATCGTCGGCGCAGCGCGCAAAACGGTAGATCTCGTGGATCGGCGTGCGCAGTGCGGGCGGCACCAGCAATGAAGCGACAGGAAAATTCTCGTAGTGGTCGATTCCCATGGCGGCGAAACTAGCACGGCGGCGCGGATTTGCTGCAACGCGCGTTCGCGCCACGTTGCGTCGGGGGTGGGCATGGTCCGCTGGACACCCCGGTCAGGCCAACGGCTCCGGATGGATTAGAATTCGCACCGACGCTGCCGCGGGAGGCATGCAGGACGCAGGCGCAGGACGCAGATCTGCAGGCTGCATCGGCGGCAATGATCCTGGTGTCTGGTCATGGCAACGGCGGTGTGTATCCGGCAGCAACTCAGCCGTGGCGCGTTGCGAAGGTGGCGAAATTGGTAGACGCACCAGGTTTAGGTCCTGACGCCTTCACCGGCGTGGGGGTTCGAGTCCCCCCCTTCGCACCAACCCGAGCGTCATGGCGTGGGCAGCACACGAGATTTCCAATAGAAAAGACATGCAACCGACCATAGAAACCATCGGCACCCTGGGGCGCCGCATCGACCTTTACGTACCCAACGCCGAAATCGCGGCCGAGGTGAGCCAACGCCTGGCGCGCCTGGCGCGCGATTCCAGCATGCCCGGTTTTCGCCGCGGCAAGGTGCCGGTCAAGCTCATCGCCAAGCAGCATGGCGCCCAGGTCCAGGCCGAGGTCCTCAGCGACAAGGTCGGCAGCCTGCTGACGCGCGCCCTCGAGCAAAACCGCCTGCGCATGGCCGGACGGCCGCAGATCGAGTCGGCCGCCGACAGTGACGCCGCCAACCTCAAGTTTCGCGCCACGTTCGAGGTCTACCCCGAGATCGGCGACATCGATCTCTCCGGCGTGGCCGTGCAGCGTGCGGTCTGCCCCGTCGGCCCGGAGGAAGTGCAAAAAACCATCGACGTCATGCGTCGCCAGCGTGGCAGCTTTGTCACCGTTGACCGGCCTGCCGCCGACGGTGACCGGGTCAAGGTCGATTTCCGCGGAACCATCGACGGCGTCGCCTTTGAAGGCGGCACCGCCAACGCCTACCCCTTCGAACTGGGCCGCGGCCGCATGCTGCCGGAGTTCGAAGCCGCCGTGCGCGGCAAGGCGGCCGGCACCAGCACGGTTTTCCCCCTGGCCTTCCCGGCCGACTATCACGGCGCCGACGTGGCCGGCAAAACCGCGGAATTCACGGTTACCCTGTTGTCCGTCGAAGAGCGCGCCCTGCCGCCCCTGGACGCGGATTTCGTGCGTTCGGTGGGCATAGCCGACGGCAGTGTCGAAGTCCTGCAGGCCGAGGTTCTCAGCAACGTGGAGCGCGAGGTTGCCGCGCGCCTGCGCGCCCGCACGCGCGACAGCGTCATGGAGGCGCTCGCCGCCACTGCCCGGTTCGAACTGCCCCGGTCACTGGTGGGTGAGGAACAGGAACGCCTGCTGCAGATGGCGCAGGCCGAAATCAGCGCGCGCGGCGGCCAGAACGCGCCGGCCAGCCTGCCGGGGCCCGAGGTGTTTGCGTCGGCCGCCGAGCGGCGCGTGCGCCTCTCGCTGCTGGTTGGCGAGATCGTCAACCGCAACAGCCTGCATGCGCGTCCCGAGCAGGTACAAAAGGCCATCGAGACCATCGCGCGGGGCTATGAAAAGCCCGCCGAAGTCGTCCAGTGGTACATGGGTGACCGGGAGCGCCTGGGCGAGGTGGAGGCCACGGTGGTCGAAGACAATGTGGTGGAATGGGTGTTGCAGCGCGCCAAGGTGGCCGACAATGCAATACGGTTCGATGAACTGATGGACAGTGCAAAGGGATAACGTGGTCATGACGAACAAGTCCGCAGCAGCTTTCCCGGATCCTACGGGCCTGGGCATGGTCCCTATCGTTATCGAACAGAGCGGGCGCGGCGAACGTGCCTATGACATCTATTCGCGTCTCCTGCGCGACCGGGTGATCTTCGTCGTGGGCCCCATCAACGACATGACCGCCAATCTCGTGGTGGCCCAGTTGCTGTTCCTGGAGTCGGAAAACCCCGACAAGGACATTTCCCTGTACATCAATTCGCCCGGCGGATCGGTGTATTCCGGCCTGGCCATCTTCGACACCATGCAGTTCATCAAGCCCGATGTCTCCACCATCTGCGTGGGCATGGCCGCCAGCATGGGTTCCTTCCTGCTCGCCGCCGGCGCCAAGGGCAAGCGCTTTGCCCTGCCCAATTCCCGCATCATGATCCACCAGCCGTCGGGCGGGTCGCAGGGCCAGGCCACCGATATCGAGATCCAGGCGCGGGAAATCCTGTATCTGCGCGAGCGGATGAACAAGATTTATTCGGACC
>CAIQGU010000183.1 GCA_903871435.1 uncultured Burkholderiales bacterium
AACATCCGCCAGCGCTACTGGCTGGTAAGCGGCATGCACAAGCTCGATGCGCTCACCCGCATCCTCGAAGCCGAACCGTTCGATGGCATGATCGTCTTCGCCCGTACCAAGGTGGCAACGGAAGAACTCGCCGGCAAGCTGCAGGCACGGGGTTTTTCCGCGGCCGCCATCAATGGGGATCTGCAGCAGCAACAGCGCGAACGCACGATCAGCCAGCTCAAGGACGGCAATATCGACATCCTCGTGGCAACCGATGTGGCCGCGCGCGGCCTGGATGTGGACCGCATCAGCCATGTCGTGAACTACGACGTACCCACCGACCCCGAAAGTTATGTGCACCGGATCGGCCGCACGGGCCGCGCCGGCCGCAAGGGCGAAGCGATCCTGTTCATCACGCCGCGAGAGCGCGGCCTGCTGCGCGCCATCGAGCGCTCCACCCGGCAGCCGGTGGAAATGCTGGAGTTGCCGACCGTGCAGGCGGTCAACAACGTGCGGGTGACGCGCTTCAAGGAACAGATCACCGAGACTCTGGCCGCCGGCGAGCTCGAGATTTTCGCGAGCATCGTCGCCGAGTACGAGCGCGACAACAACGTGCCCGCGGCGGAAATCGCCGCCGCGCTGGCCAAGATGTCGCGCGGCGGCAAGCCGCTGCTACTGCCCAAGGCCGAACGCGAGGTCACGGCCGCGCCGGAGCGGATGCGCGAGCCGGCGAAACCGCGGGTGTTCGAAAAGACCCACGGCAAGCGCAACGCGGTTCCTGCCGAACCGGTTGCGGAAAAACGCGCCAGGCCGGTACAGGCCGGCTTTGCTACCTTCCGCCTGGAAGTCGGGCATGCCAACGGCATCAAGCCCGGAAATATCGTCGGAGCGGTAGCCAATGAAAGCGGCCTGGATGCGGCGCAGATCGGCCGCATCGAGATCTTCGACACCCACAGCCTGATAGAACTGCCCGCGGGGCTCCCGAAAAAAACCCTCACGCACCTCCAGACGGTGCAGGTAGGAGGCCGTCCCCTGCGCATCCGCGAAGGTGGCGAGATGCCGCCGCTGCGCAGCTGGGCACGCGCCAAGGCCGCGGCTCCTGACACCCCCGGCATCGCTGCCGCTCGGCCTCATGCGGCAGCAACTGCCAAGAAGCCCCGGTACATCTCCAAAGCCGAGCGCGCCGGCGCCCCGCCCAAGCCGGTGCGGCGCAAGGCGAAGTCGGCATAGACGCTAGCGGGGCCGGTGTCGGCATGAAGCGGTTGACGGAGGGGTCGATGAGGCGCTTGCATCCATCGCGGAAATTGCCTATCACGGTACGCACAAGAACAGGAATCGCAGGAGCGGTCTTTGCTGCCTGCCTGACGGCAGGCGCCGCGGACCGGGTTTGGCATCCGTATCGGGACGTCTGCGAGAATCTCGGCCTCATCAAATTGCATGAGGTTCCCGAGGCGCAACGCGATCACGTGCGCATCCTCTATAAATTGCCTGCCGACGATCCTGTGTCGCGCACCCTGGTGTTCACCATCGATTCCAGGAAACATCCCCTGACCGTCACGCCGGACGCAAGCGGTGCGATTGAATTTCCGTACGACGAACAGTTGCTGGCAGAAAACCCCGACGTTCTGGTCAATCTTCCAGCCGGGAAAAAGGTCTCATTTGAGGCGGATATACGGCCACGCGCCCCGGCCAGCCTCGAGATCTCCTACACCGATCTTATGAAGGGTGTGGCGCAGGCCAACGCCCTGATCCGCAAGCAGGCGGGGATGCTCAGTTTATTTGTTCCAACCATGCGCAGCATGGTTCTGCAGTTCGACCACGCCGACGGCCAGGCGGTAACGATAGGCTCTGGCGCGAGCCAGAGGCAGATCCGGGTCGATGACAAGGCGCAGATCGTGATTCCCTACGACGCCGTCATGGCCGAGGCCAATCCGCGCGTGCGCCTTTCGGCCATGCCCCGGAGCGTGGACTTTGCGCAATAGGGTCAACGTCCAGCGCCGATAGCGGCACACGGACCACCTCAGGGGCGGATCGCCAGACCGTGAGCGCCGGCACGGTTGGCCAGCTGCAGGTTGGCGAGTCCGGTCCCGGCAGCAAGATAAACGGGCAGCGGCGTATCACCGCATAGGCGGGAAATCGCCTCCCACTGGGAGGGATCCGCGTTTACGCCACCCGGATCGAGCACCGCGAAGTCGCATCCCAGGGCAGCAGCGTGTGCAAGGTCTTCCGCGGTCTCGACGGCGGCGCCCAGCCAGGCAGCCTCCGGGCGGACGGTGGATGCGCGCAGCGTGGGCGTATCGAGATAGCGGCCAGGCCCTGCGTCGCCGGCCAGGCTGCCTGACAGCGAACTGTCGAGGGGCAGGCTGCGCACGTCGACCAGGAAATGCAAACCGTAAGCTGCGGCCAGATTCGTGCACGCGAACAAGGCAGCATTGCGCTCGGCTGCGTCAAGGAGCGGTTCATGCCAGATAAGCTGACGCAAGCCACGTTCGACGACATTTTCCATCCAGGCCACCGACTCGCCTGCACTGCTGCACGTCTGCGGAGAGCAGCCCGTCACGGCGGGCAGCTGGATCCAGCGCATGGCCGGAATGGCCGCCGGCAACAAGGGCTGAGGCGGCATGTCGCCGGGACTCAGGAACTGCAGGCGCTGGCCTTCGATCGCGCGCAGCACGCCGGTCCACGCCAGGATCCTGCGAAAATGCAGCCGTACGTAGGCGTGGGGATAGTTGTATTCCATCGTCACCCAGGGCAGCGAGTCCTGCACGGATACCCCGAGTTCTTCGGCCAGTTCACGCACCAAAGCTTGCGCCACGGATTCCCCGCTTTCGATCTTGCCCCCGGGAAACTCCCAGTAGCCGGCATACGGCTTGCCGGCTGGACGGTCGGCCAGCAGCACGGCGCCATCGTCGCGCACCAGCACACCGACCGCAACCTGCGTGACAGGCCGTGGTGCCGGCGCTTGCTCGGTCATGATTTGGTCAGTCCCCGGCGGCCTGCGTAATCGCGGGCAAACTGTATGGCCACGCGGCCCGAGCGCGAACCGCGCTGAAGAGCAAACTGCAGCGCCTCGGTGCGGGCCTCCGCGATGGCGCGGTCGTCCAGCTCGAAGTGCCCGAGCCAGTGCGCCACGATATCGAGGTAGTCATCCTGACGGAAAGGGTGGAACGACAACCAGAGTCCGAAACGCTCCGAGAGGGAAATTTTTTCCTCGGCGGTCTCGCCCGGGTGCAGGTCGCCATCTTCATCGTGGCGCGATTCCAGGTTGTCGCGCATGGACTCGGGCAGCAGGTGGCGCCGGTTGGAGGTGGCGTAGATCAACAGGTTTCCGGCGGTTGCCGCAACCGAACCGTCCAGGGCTGCCTTGAGGGCCTTGTACGAAGCATCACCGGGCTCGAAGGACAGGTCATCGCAGAAAACGACGAAACGTTCGGGCCGCCCGGCGATGGCATCGGTGATGAGCGGCAGATCGACGAGATCGTCCTTGTCCACCTCGATGAGGCGCAGGCCCTGATCGGCAAAGCGCGCCAGGCAGGCACGCACCAGCGAGGACTTGCCCGTGCCGCGCGCGCCCGTGAGCAGGACGTTGTTGGCGGGCAGGCCGCGGACGAACTGCTCGGTATTGCGCAATATGGCGTCGCGTTGCAGGTCGACGCCGAGCAGATCTTCGGCGCCGATGCGGGCGATGCGCCATACGGGCACCAGCTGCGAGCGATCCGTGCCCAGTACCCGCCGCTTGCGCCACTGGAAAGCCTGGGCCTTCCAGTCGGGCGGGGGCGCGGTGGGCGATAGCGGTTCAAGGGCCGCGAGCAGGCGCTGCAGCAACTGCTCGACCGTTGGTGTTGGCGTTTGGGTCATGGCTTTCCAGGCCGGATCTTCGTGCGACGCCCTCGAGCCCATTGGCGCCACGTCATGTGACTCAGCTGCGATAGTCGGCGTTGATCGACACGTAGTCGTGCGAGAGGTCGCAGGTCCACACCACCGCAGCGGCCGCGCCGCGTCCCAGGACAACGCGCACGACGATCTCCGCCTGGGCCATGACGCGCCGGCCGTCCTCTTCCTGGTAGTGCGGATGCCGTCCGCCATCGCGGGCCACGGCAACATCGTCGAGATACAGTTCGACGCGGTCTGCGTCCAGGTCGGCGACGCCCGCCTTGCCAATGGCGGCAAGGATGCGGCCCAGGTTGGGGTCGGACGCAAAGAAAGCCGTCTTCACGAGCGGCGACAGGGCAATTGCGTTGGCCACGGCGCGGGCTTCTTCCACGCTACGCGCGCCGTCGAAGCGGATTTCGATGAATTTGGTTGCGCCCTCGCCGTCGCGGACGATGGCCTGCGCCAGCGTGCGCGCTACCCCGGTAATGGCTTCTTCCAGTGCCGCCAGCCGCGGGTCGGCGGTGGTGTGGATCGCGGGCATGTCAGCCTGACCACTGGCGATGAGCACGAATGCATCATTCGTGGACGTGTCACCGTCCACGGTGATGCAGTTGAAGGAACGGTCCGCCACGCGGCGCACCAGCGTCTGCAGCAAGTCCGCGGCCACCGGCGCATCGGTGGCCACATAACCCAGCATGGTGGCCATGTTCGGGTGGATCATGCCCGACCCCTTGGCGATGCCCGTGACCGTGACCTGCGTTCCGTCCATGGTGAGGCGGCACGACACGGCCTTGGCTACCGTGTCGGTTGTCATGATGGCTTGCGCGGCATCGCGCCAGTTGCCGGGCGCCAGGCGGGCAAACGCCGCCGGCAGGCCCTCGATCAGGCGCTGCAGCGGCAGCGCCTCCATGATGACCCCAGTGGAAAACGGCAGGACGTCGCCTGGCGCACAGCCCAGCAGCGCCGCGGCCGCGGCGCAGGTCTGCTGCGCATCGGCGATGCCCGCGGCGCCGGTGCCGGCGTTTGCGCAGCCGGTATTGACCACCAGCAGGCGCGGCGCGGACCCGGCGGCGAGCGCAGCGGCGAGGTGCTGGCGCGCTACCACCACGGGGGCAGCGCAGTAGCGGTTGGTGGTAAACACGGCTGCCACGCTGCTGCCCGCAGCGATACGTACTACCAGCAGATCCTTGCGGCCCGACTTGCGGATGCCGGCCTGGGCCCAGCCCAGGTCCACGCCGGGAACCGGGAAGAGACGGGCGGCGTCCGGCGCAGCGAGGTTAACGGGCATGGGTACGACCGTTGCGCCGCGGCCAATGCGAAACCACCGGCATCAGGCGATCCTGCCGTGGCACTGCTTGAATTTCTTGCCGCTGCCGCAGGGGCAGGGATCGTTGCGGCCCACCTTCTCGTTGAAGCGGCGGAACGGCTGGGCCGCGTCGGCGGTGGGCCCGGCCGCCAATGCCGCTGCAAGCCCCGGATCGGTGTCCGGCGCAGCCAATGCACCGGCTGTCGGATCCTCTACGGCGGCGCCGGTGAAATCGGCATGCTGGGCCTGCGCGCGCTCGAGGCGACGTTCGGCGTCCTGCGCGATCTGCTCTTCGGTGCGCTCGATTTCCTCGGCGGACTGGACTCGCACGTTCATCAGGATACGCACGACTTCGGCGCGCACGCCGTCGATCAAGGTACCGAACAGCTCGAAGGCCTCGCGCTTGTATTCCTGCTTGGGCTGTTTCTGCGCATAGCCGCGCAGATGGATACCCTGGCGCAGGTGGTCGAGGGCGGCCAGGTGCTCGCGCCACTGCTGGTCCAGCGTGCTGAGCATCATGGAGCGTTCGAATCCGGCAAACGTCGCGCGGTCGACAGCCGCAAGCTTCGCTTCATACGCAGCGTCAGCCGCCTTGAGGACGCGTTCGAGTATGTCCTCCTCGCTGAGCTTGTCTTCCTTTTCCAGCATGGCGGCAAGCGGCAGTTCGATGTGCCAGTCGGCGGCCAGCGTCCGCTCCAGGCCCGC
>CAIQGU010000184.1 GCA_903871435.1 uncultured Burkholderiales bacterium
CAGAGACACGGGACGCCTCCCCCTGGCGGATCATCGCCAGCAGCAGCGTTATCGCCACCAGCGAGGTGGCAAACACCAGAAACGCCAGGGATCCCAGCAGCTCGGGGGTCCAATGCACTTGCATGGGTTCGAATATCCACGCAAGCGGCGCCACGACGACCAACGCTGCCGAGCACTGCACCAGATTGGCCGTGACCGGGTGGGTGGCAACGCCGTAGCGCTTCTCCCAGAGGGTACTGGCGCTGAGCGAAACGAGCCCCAGGACGGCAAAGAGCAGGCCCGCCGGTGCCGCAACGTCGATCGTCGCATTGCTCATGATGACGAGACAGGCACCGAGCACGCCCAGCAGCAGGCCCAGCCACCGCACGGCGCCAACGCGTTCCCCAGCCACGGCCGGTGCCAGCAGGCCGACCAAAATCGGCTGCTGGGAGGTGACCAGCGCAACCGCGCCAGCGGAGACCCCCAGTTTGAGGCTGGAGTAGGTGCCGATGAGATAGCCCCCCTGCAGGAGCAGACCCATGACGGCGAGTTTTCCCCAGGCCGCGGCGCTGGCCGGCAGACTCGGCCGAACCCAGGCAAAGGCCGCGAGCAGAACCGCCAGCACGCAGACCCACCGCAAGGCGAGGAAGGTAAGCGGATCGGCATCTTGCAAGCCGCGCTTGACGAACACGAAGCTGCTCGACCAGATGAGCAGGAAAACAATCGGCGCGGCGCGCAGCCACCAGGGACTCGCGCCGGCCGCGACGGCGGAATTCGACATGCCGCCATTTTGCAGGAATCGGCTGGCCCTGCGGCCAACTCCCGGTTCCCGAAGGCGTCAAGCCGCCGCCCGCGCCCCGCAGGGCCGGGCGCGCGGGGCTAGCGCATCGAAACCAATGGGTTGCTGATGATCACTTCCACGCGGCGATTTTGCTGACGCCCGGTCGATGAGGCGTTATCGCCTACCGGATTGTCCTTGCCCTTGCCCGCGGAGCTAAGGCGTGCCGTGTCGACGCCCTGGGCGACCAGGAAGCCCTTGACCGCATCGGCACGGCGTTGGGACAGGCCCTGGTTGTAGTCCGCGCCACCGATGTTGTCGGTATAGCCCTCGATGATCGCCGTGCGCTCCGGATGCTGGGTCAGGAAGCTGGCGAGCTTGTTCAGATGGTCGCTGCCGCCGACATTGATGTTCGCGGTTCCGAAAGCAAAGAGCACGTCGCCCAGGGTCACCACCATGCCGCGGTCGGTGGGCCGCGCCTGCAGGGCCTCGAGCTGCAGACGCATGTCGTTGGCCTTGTCGTTGGCGTCGGCCGTGGCGTCGCGCGCGGCACTGGCCTCGCCATGCGCAACGTCGGCTTCCATGCGCGCCGCGTCAGCGTCGTTACGCGCCAGATTGGCGTCGATACGGGCTGTCTCGGCCTGGAACTTCTGGTTGCCGGTTTCGGCCTGCGCGATCGCCGTGCGGCGATTGGCCGAATCGGCTTCCTGGGTACGTTCATTGAGGCGCATCTCGGCACGCTGGTCCGCCAATCCCTGACGCTGGTCCACTGCCAGGTGGCTTTGCGCCACGGCGCGGGCAATGGCGATACGGCGATCCGCCATGTAGACCAGATGTTCGCTCACCAGAACATCGGACTGCGGCTGCTCCGCGGCGCTTACTGCCTTGTCCGCTTCCTGCAGCGCCAGCGGGGCGCGGGAGCCCAGCTGCGGATCCGTCTGCAATTGCGTCAGGCGCGCGCGTAGATTGTCGGCACCCGCGGGCTTAGTCGGGTATGCGGTGCAGGAGGCCAGAACGGCCAAGCCGAAGATCAGACCCGTTTTGGCCAGGGACAGGGGGCCGCGGTGACGCAACGCGGCGGTGACCGCAAGGGCGCGGCGAGCTTCAATCGGGGTATTCATTGCGTGACTCCGGCTTTGCGTTGCATTTCCTGGCGCAGCGCGGTGTCGCTGCGGATCATCTCGTTATTGACCGCCCGGGACTTGGCTTCGTCGATGGTGGCCGATGCCAGTTCGGCGTCGACGCGCGATTCCTGCGCCAGACGCTCGGCGCTGTACATCTTGCCTTCCTGAACGGCAGCCTGGGCAGCCGCCAGCTTCTCGCGTGCCTCGTGCAACTCGGGCGAGGCCTGATCGGCGATGCGGGCGCGGTCGGCCGTATCGATGGCCTGCTGTGCGGCTTGTA
>CAIQGU010000185.1 GCA_903871435.1 uncultured Burkholderiales bacterium
ATCTGCGGCTCCGCGCTGGTCCCCGCGATCTTCAAAGTACCGCCCAATTCCGCCTCAATGCCGCGCCCGCGCACGAAGACCGCATCGGACGCATCGACCTTCAGGTCCAGGCCAATCACGGTGGTTGCGCTTCGTGCGGCCGGCGCATGCGCCTGCCCCGGCCGTCGCACGTCGAGTACACCGACGTTAGCCGGCAGCGCATTGGGAATGGCCACGTCGGCGCGGTTGATCTTGATCGAGCCCGCAGCATCGAGGCGAGCGGGCGCGGTGCCGCGCAGATCGATGTCGGCGTCCAGGTTCACGACCGCGAAATCACTCGTCACCGGCTGTGCGTTGCGCGCGCGCAGGTGCAGGTTCACGGGAAGATCGCTCGCTGGAAGCCCGACGGTGCCCATTACGGACAGGGTTCCGGGCCCCGCCTGCGCCGAGAGGCGAGCGATCTCGAGCACCGTGCCGGTCCCGTTGACGAGTGCCTCGATCCGGGTCAGGCGTGCGCCCAGGTTATCGTCCTCGAACGTTCCGTCGGTCATCCGCACGGTGCCAAGGACCCGCGGCGCGCGCAAGCTGCCGCCAATGCCCACGTCTACCGCGACTTGGCCATGCAGTCGCCGACCCGTGGCAGCCAGGAAGGAATTGGCGATCGCCGCATCGATGGCGCCCTTGGCATGCAGATCCATAGTCGCCGCCGCCGAGAAGGGCAGCGTACCGCTCGCGCTCAACAATGCTTGGCCGCCATAGGAGATCGTGGCGTCAACGCGGCCGGACTGCGCAAGATTTCCCGTTAAATGCGCATCGACCGCAAGGCCACTCCTCACGCCCCCGCCCGCGGGGCTCTGCACCCGCTTTGCGGAAGCCGCGTCATCGCGCAACGAAGCCGTGAGGTCCAGAGCCGGTTCGAGGCGTCCCGCCACTTCCGCTACGTATCCGGCCACGCCTACGCGAAACCGGTCAACGGCAAGGCCGTCGCGAAACACTATCGTCGCGGGCGCCAGCAGTTGCAGCTTGTTTGCTTCGTATTGCGCCTGCAGCGTCTGCAGCGCCAGGCGCCGCGCGTCTGCATCGAGCACGCCACCGGCCACCACATGTGCCGGCGCATCGCCCGGGCCGCGCAGATCGGCGGCCAGATCGAGTTTCAGTGCCGGCACGGTGCCCTTCACGACCAGCCGTGCAGTGCCTCGCACATCAAGGGCCGTGAGGCCGTCGAGGGCCACTTCGCCGGAAATTGCCGGTTGTCCGGCCGGGTCGTTGATCGTTGCGGCTACGTGCAGATGATCGGCATGGCCGCCGGCCAGTGCCAGGTCGCGCAGGTCGGCCTCGATGCTTGCCTGGCCGTGCACCGACGGCGCTGGCGCCAGTTCCACGCTGGCAACCGCGCTGCCCTGGAGTCCCGGGTCGATCCAAGGCGCCAGATCGGCAAGCTGCGCGATCTGCAACTGCAGGCGACCCTCCGGCAGCATCTTGCCCGAACCCAGCACGAGGGCGCCTTGCGCGTGCGCGCTCTGCCAATCGGCGTGTTCGATGCCTACTTGAAGATCGCCGCCCGGACGGCGCGTGAGCGTCGCTGCCAGCGCCACAGGTGCATCGGCCAGCGTGCTGTGCGCCTCGATATCACCGGTCAGCGCACCGGCCAGGCGCGCCAGGCGCAGCGACGCCACGACCGGGCGTATGGCAAAGCCCCGCGTACCGACCCCGCCCCGGGCATCGGCCGAAAGCCGCAGGGCTTGGCCTGCACGCTCCGGTGCAGCCTCGGGGCCCTGCTCCAGACGCCCGTCAACGTCGACGTCACCGGCGAGGTCCGGCGTCAGCGCGGCAAGCCGCGCAATGGCGCCGTGCCAATGCAAGTCCGTCTTGCCGGCAGCGCTGACGCCCGTGATCGATGCCTGCAGATTCTCCGCATCTATCCTTGCCCGCAACACGTCGATTTCGTTGGCCTTCAGGGTGAACGCGATGTCGAGCTTCGCCCGGTTTCCGATCATCCCCCGCAAGTAATAGCACCCCTCACACAGTAATCTTTAGCAATCGCATATCCATGCCCGAAAATCCCCTCTGTC
>CAIQGU010000186.1 GCA_903871435.1 uncultured Burkholderiales bacterium
GGGCATGAGGGTCGGCGACTGGAAAACAAAAGCCAGCTTGCGGCCCGCGGATGCGCGCCCGCCAGCCGGCCGGCCCCACAGCGCGATGCGGCCCTGCGTGGGCTCGAGCAGGCCGGCAATCATCTTGAGCAGCGTGCTCTTGCCGCAGCCTGATGGCCCCAGGAGGGTAACGAATTCGCCCGGCGCGATTCGCAGGCGCACCGGCTGCAGTGCCCGCGTGCCGTCGGGGTAGATCATGGCGGCGTCGTCGACGGCCACGGCAGGCGATTCAAGCCCGGCGATGGTCGCGGTGTCTGCGATGTACATCACCGGCGCCCCGCCTTCGCTGGTAGCGCTTCGCGCGGTCATGGCAGGACTTTGAGGTCCCGCACGAATTCCGTGGTGTAGGTTTTGGACAGGTCGACCTTGGCCGGATCGACCAGGTGGGCAGAGACGAGGAAGTCGTAGCTGGCCTTGAGACGCGCGTCGGTCATGATGCCGATGCCCAAACGGGCGGCGTCCCCCGAAGTCACCAGGCCGGTTTCCTTCAATTTGCGGACGCTGAACTCGAGCTGGTCATCGGTCATGGCCGGGTTGTCTCGCTTGATCAGTGCATTGCCGGGCGCCGGATCGGCCAGATAGCTTTTCCAGCCCTCCGCTGAAGCCCGGACGAACGCTGCCAGGGCGGCGTGGCGGCTGCGGACCGTTTTTTCCATGCAGACGATGGTGGTCGAGTACGGCGGGTAGCCGTAGTCGCTGAGGAGGAAAGCATTGGCCTTCACGCCGGCCTTTTGCAGGGCATAGGGTTCCGAGGTGATGTAGCCCTGCTGCACCAGGCTGCGGTCCGCCACGAAGGGCTGCACGTTGAAGGTGTAGGGACGGGCCTGGTCATCGGTGAAACCGTACCGCGCCTTGAGCCAGGGCCAGAAATTCTGGTACGAACTGGCAGCGATGAGTATGGTGTGGTTGCGCATCTGTTCGAGCGAGCCCACGTCTTCATGGGCAATCAGCGCGTCCGGGTCCTTCTGGAACATGGCGGCCACCGTCACCAGGGGAACGCCGTTGGAGCGGGCCATTACCACCTGCAGATCGCTGGCGCCGATGATGCAGTCGGCCTGGCCAGCCGCCATCAGTTGCGTGATGTTGATCTGGGCGCCACCCATCCGCAGGTCCACGTCCAGGCCGTACTTGGCATATTGCCCGGTAGCCAGGGCCTGGTAGAAGCCGCCGTGCTCCGCCTCCGCATACCAGTTGGTCATGAATACGAATTTCTCGCTGGCGTGGGCAGTGGCAACCAGGGCACAAAGGCCCGCCAGAAGAAGCGGGGGAAACCGAGAAAACCGGGCGGCTGCCGGGCGAAGGAGATCGATCGTGCGCAGGATCATGGCGGGATGGGTTCCGGATGGAGGGTTGGCGTGCCGGGTTCGGCGCGCTGCATTCGCCGGGAGGGATTCAGCGTTGAAAGTGCGACACGGCGGATTATGACAATCAATACGGACCGGTAGTTCACGACAAATCACTTTATCCGGGTTCGACGGCGTTCGTCAGCGCACGGACCCCGCGGCGCCGCCGTGCTCGAATGCCTGCCGACGCGTCCGGCCAAGTAGCGGGCCGCAGTGCCGCGTTCCCCACACTCTCATTGCCGGGACCCATCACCATGTTAAGAAGCGTCAAGGATCTTGGCGAATACGCCATAAGGGCTACCGACGGCGACGTCGGCCACGTGCGGGATTTCTTTTTTGACGATCACGCCTGGGTGATACGGTACCTGGTGGTCGATACGGGCGGCTGGCTGGCCAGCCGCAAGGTGCTCATCACGCCGCTGTCCCTTGGCCATGCCAACTGGGCCGACAAGGTCCTGCCGGTTGCCATTTCCAAGGCGCAGGTGCGGGCGAGTCCCGACATCGATACCGAAAAGCCCGTGTCGCGCCAGCACGAAATGCAGTACCTGGGCTTTTACGGATACCCCTACTACTGGGGGGGTGGCGGCTTGTGGGGCATGAATGACTACCCGAGCCTGATGCTGACCGGCAATGGCGGTTACGCAGCGCCGGAGTCCATTCCCGGGCGGCAGCAGGAAATCGATGCCGAGCTTGCGCGCGCACAGCGCCACCGCGACGATGACCCGCACCTGCGCAGCGCGCGCGCCGTGCTCACCTACCACGTGCATGCGCGTGACGGGGATATCGGCCATGTTGACGGCCTGCTGGTCGACGAGCAGACGTGGGCCATACGTTACCTCGTCGTCAACACGAGCAACTGGTGGCTCGGCCACCAGGTTCTGGTAGCACCCCAGTGGATACGTGCGGTGAGCTGGCTGGAAGCGGCCGTCAGCGTCGACATGACGCGCGAGGCCATTCGCAATGCGCCACCCTATGTTGCAACTCAGGATCTGGATCGCCTACGAGAAGGGGCAACCTATGCGCACTACGGGCGTGTGGGTTATTGGGAGGACGAAGAGCGGCGCGGGCAGCCACTGGAGACCGAAATCGATTGAAGCGCTCGATTGAAGTCGTCGATTGCAGTCGTCGGTTGAAGTCGTCGAGAATTTCCGCAGCTTGAAACCGCCTGGCCGTCGGCAGTAGCCGCCAGCGGGCGGTTTGTAGCCTTGCAGATCGCGGTGCTGCGTTGCAAAAAAAGATAGTAGGATGGCGGTCCCTTGTTACTGCGGGGCCGCCTGAGCGAGGTTTCCGCGTACTGCTTCCTGGTTCAAGATGCTCGCTGTCATTGAATCCCGCAGCCTGATACTGCGGGAGTACCTGCTGCTCACCAAGCCCGGAATCATCCTGGGCAATCTGGTCTCTTTCCTCGGGGGCTTCTTTCTTGCCTCGCGCGGCCGGATCGATGGTCTCCTGCTGCTCGAGACCGGCCTGGGCATTGCACTGGTCATGGCCTCTGGCTGTGTCTGCAACAATCTCATCGACCGCGATATCGACCGCATCATGACGCGCACGCGCCGGCGCAGCCTCGTCACTGGTGCAATTTCTCCGCTGGCCGCCGGTGTGATGGCGGCGCTGATGGGCGTGGCCGGATTCGCGCTGCTGGCCGCCGGTGGTGGCCTGCTCACGGTTGCGGTGGTTCTGGCCGGGCTTCTGACTTATGTCGTGCTCTACAGCCTGCACTGGAAGCGGCAGTCCGTCCATGGCGCCCTGGTGGGCAGTCTTGCCGGCGCGACCGCCCCCGTTGCCGGGTATTGCGCCGTGACCGGTCAGTTCGACCTTGTTGCCCTGGTGCTGCTGGCGATTTTCTGTCTTTGGCAGATGCCGCACGCGCACGCCATTGCGATCGCGCGCCTGCGCGATTACGCCTCGGCGCGCATTCCGGTGTTGCCCGTGCGCGAGGGCATTGCCCGGACGAAGCGGCACATCCTCGTCTACATCCTGGCTTTCCTCGCTGCTGCTGCAGCCTTGCCCTTGTTGCATGTCGTGGGCTGGGCCTACAGCGCGACCATGGCGCTGGTGGGCGCTGGCTGGTTGCGTCTGGCCGTGCAGGGACGCCGCGCCGCCGATGATCGCGCCTGGGCGCGCGGCGTGTTCGGGTTCTCCCTGCTCGTGGTGCTGGTGCTGAGCTTGATGATGGCCATCGACCCCGTTGCCGCGCCCTCAGCACCCGCGGCATCCACGGCGCTGCGCGCGCTCAACGGCCCGGGCTGAGCGGCACTTCTGGCGCGGGGGGCGCGGGTGTGTCCGCTGGCGCGCGCTCTGGTGCGTCGATAGCGGGCTCCCGCTCCGGCTCGCTGTCGCGGCTTTCGTCCTTCAAATCGACGCCGGTACGGCCCAGGCGCAGGGCGCCCGCGAGCAGATAGCGCAAGCGGCGCGCTGCTGCGTCGTAGGCCAGGCCCTCGGGCCGGATGTTGGAGATGCAGTTGCGCTCGGCGTCGGTACGGCCCGGCCGCGGACCCTGCGTGAGGTAGATGCCCAGGCTGTCGGGCGCGCTCAATCCGGGACGCTCGCCGATCAGCACGGCTACCTGACGTGCGCGCAGGATGGCGCCAATCTCGTCGCCCAGGGCCACGCGCGCCAGATCCGCCACGACGACGGGACCCAGCTGCCAGCCCGTCAAGAGCGGGCCAAGCAGGCGCAGCAAGGGCAGGGCGTGGCGCGCGGCAGCCAGCGCCGATAGCCCGTCAGCCACGACAACGACGAGATCCGGCGCGTTTCCCGCGGGTGCGGCGGCCGCCCATTCCTCCAAGCGTTCGCGGCTGGCGCTGGCCAGGCGGCGGCCCAGGTCGGGCCTGCGCAGGTATTGGTGACGGTCCGAGGCCGCGCTGGCGACACCGAGCGCGACGTATCCGTCGGCAGACAATTGCGCGAGCAGTGCTGCCTGCTGCGAAGGTTGGAAGACAGCATCGCGCGCCTGCGCCTGTGCCACGCCGAATTCGAGCAGCGCTCGCGTCGGCAGGCTCTGCCCGGCCCGCCCCAGGGCAATGCGCGCGGGCGTGAACCGGCGCAGCGCCTGCCAGGCATCGTGCTGGACGGCCCCGGGCCGGCGGGAGGCTTGCGGCCTCGCTGGCGCTGTGCTGTCGATGTCCTTTTCGGGGGGCGCGTCAGTCATTGCCGGCCTCCAGGGCACGCGCATGGCCGAGCAGGCCGGGCGCGTCGTCTGCGCGCTGCAAGCGCCCGGACGGATCGATGAGCCGCATCCGCTCCAGCCATCGTTCGAACTCGGGGGCACGGCCCAGGCCGAGCGCCGAGCGCAGATACAAGCCGTCGTGGAACGATGTGCTCTGATATTGCAGCATCACATCGTCGGCGCCGGGTATGCCCATGATGAAGTTGACGCCGGCCACGCCCAGCAGGGTGAGCAGGGTATCGACGTCGTCCTGGTCGGCCTGGGCATGGTTCGTGTAGCAGATGTCCATCCCCATCGGCAGGCCCAGCAGCTTGCCGCAGAAATGATCCTCCAGGCCCGCGCGAATGATCTGCTTGCCGTCATAGAGGTATTCGGGGCCGATGAAGCCCACGACGCTGTTGACGAGCAGTGGCGCGTAGGCGCGCGCGACCGCGTAAGCACGCGCCTCGCAGGTCTGCTGGTCGACGCCATGGTGCGCATTGGCCGACAGCGCGCTGCCCTGGCCGGTTTCGAAATACATCACGTTGCGGCCCACGGTGCCGCGCTGCAGTGCCTGGGCAGCGGCGTGGGCCTCGCGCAGCAGGGCCAGGTTGATACCGAAGGCCGCGTTGGCCTGCTCGGTGCCGGCCACCGATTGAAAGACCAGGTCGACGGGCGCTCCCTTGTCGATGGCCGCCAGCGTGTTGGTCACGTGCGTGAGCACGCAGGTTTGCGTGGGAATCTCGTGGCGCTGGCGGATCTCGTCGAGCAGATGCAGCAGCCCGAGGATCGTGGGCAGGTTGTCACTCGCGGGGTTGAGGCCGATGACGGCGTCGCCGGCGCCGTAAAAAAGGCCGTCGATGATGGAGGCGGCAATGCCGCGCGGATCATCCGTGGGGTGGTTGGGCTGCAGCCGCACGGCAAGGCGGCCGGGCAGCCCCAGTGTGCAGCGAAACGCCGTGACGACGCGGCACTTGGCCGCAACCAGCACCAGATCCTGGTTGCGCATGAGTTTGCTCACCGCTGCCGCCATCTCGGGCGTGATGCCGGGCGCCAGGGATTTGAGGCCGTCGCCATCGCACTCCGGAGACAGCAGGAAGTCGCGCAGTTCGCCGACCGTCAGGCTGGCAATGGGTGCGAAAGCCGCCGCGTCGTGGCTGTCGACGATGAGCCGCGTCACTTCATCGGCCTCGTACGGGATGACACTCTCATCGAGGAAGCGGCTCAAGGGCAGGTCGGCCAGCGCCATGCGCGCTGCCATGCGCTCCTGCTCGGATGTGGCCGCCACACCGGCGAGTTCGTCCCCGCTGCGCACCGGTCCCGCCCGGGCAAGGAGCGCGCGCAGGTCCGCGAACCGGTAGGTGTTGCTGGCGACGGTATGGGTGTAGGCCACGGCAGCATCGTATTGGAGCGCGCGCCATGCGGCAACACAACAATTGCCTTTGTGCCCTTTGTTCCGGTGAACTGCCGATCAGCAGGGCGCGGGGCTGCCACCCGCTGGCAGGGTCCTTTATGAACACGGTTACATCGGCTTACCCGGGCCGTGGCACGAAGTTGTTACAATGCCCCGCTTTCTGCCGTGTTAGCAGGCCGTAAACGCTGTGCGAGTGTGCCCATGGCACGCAGGCAGCCCACATTGCCCTCGACGCAGCGCAACCCCACCATGAGACTGTCCAAAACATGCAATCTGTGATGAGAACCCTGCTGTGCGCGGCCGCTGCGATCACGGTTTCCCTGCTCACCGCCTGTGGCAGCGGTAGCGGCACCACGACTCCGGCCACCATCCGCGTGGTCAACGACACCACCGCGCCCAATGTCACGCTCAGCCTCAATGGCCTGGCAACCGTGTCGGCCGCCACGCAGGTCACGAGCGGCTATGCCTCCGTCACGCCCTCCACTTACACCCTCAGCGTTGCCACCCCCACGGGCCTGACCGGCGCCGCCAGCTCGGTCGGCCTGGGCACTGCGCAAAATTACACGGCGCTGGCCTACGAACGCGGCAACAATATCTACTCCGCGGTGTATTCGGATAATCAGGCGACCCCCTCCACCGGTTTTTCCTCGCTCGATGTAGCCAATGTCTCCAGCGATGCCGGCCCGCTCGATATCTACCTGGTGCCCCACAGCGCCGGCACGCCCTCGCTCACCGGCTACCAGCCCACGTTCTCGTCGGTGCAAGGCCTGTCCACGGCCACCACGCTGGCCTCGACGGCGCCCGCTTCCGGCAGCACCGCGGCCATCGCCTGGGACATCGTCGTGACCAAGGCAGCGGCGCCCAACGACGTGCGGCTGACGCTGTCCAATCCCAATTTTGTTTCGGCGCAGCCCTATACGCTGGTGCTGACCGCCACTGCGGGTGGTGGCCTGGTCAACTCCGTGCTGATACCCCAGGGCCTCACCACGGCGGTCTTCACGCCCTCCAGCCAGGCGCGTGTGCGCGTCTGGTCGGCGCTGCCGATTGCGAGCGCTATCCCGGTTACTGTGCAGGTGGGCACCACTACGCTTAGCGTCGCCAATGCCCCTTCGCCCACGCCGTACCAGCTGGTTCCCGCGCTGTCGACCGTTACCGCCATATCGCTGAATGGCTCCCCTATCGCGACCTTGCCAACCGGCTCCTTCGCTGCCGGCGGTGACTACACGATTTTGATCTACGGTGCCGGGACCCCGTCCTCCGGCGTCGCAGCAGCGCTCATCCTTACGGACAACAATCAGGTGGTCGCTAACTATGCCAGCGTCCGCCTCATCAACGCAGCCGTGCCCGGATCGGGTGGCCTGACCATGTATGTGGCCAATGCCGAGGGGGCCAGTAGCGTCACCTATCCGACAGCGTCAACCGGAACGGCGGCCTATGTCTACACCGGCGTGAAACCGGCGTCGGCCGCACCCATCAACCTGATTGGTTCCGGTTATACGGGGGCCCAGTCGAACGGTCAGTTCACCAGTGGCTCGGTGTACACGGCCATGGTGTACGACGCTGCGCTGCCGCCGCTGATCGTGCAGGATCGCTAAGCCGCTTACCGGCCGTATCAATAAAAAACCGGGCCATCGCTGCCCGGTTTTTTTGCCTCTACTTTTATCGCGCGTGCCGCAGAACCGCGCCTCGGGCCGCCTTGGCGCTACAGACTCGGATCCCAGCTTTGCAGCGCCGCCTCATCGGCCAGCGCGAAGCGCTCGCCATCGAGGCTGCGCAGCCAGGCTGCGGCCTCGGGCACGGGCACGGGCCGAGAAATCAGGAAGCCCTGGACGTCGCTGCAACCGGCCTCGATGACGGCGGTGAGTTCGCCGCGGGTTTCGACTCCCTCGGCCACGACCTCCAGTCCGAGGCGGCTGCCCAGCATGGCGCAGGACGACACCACGGCCTGCTTGAATTTGTCCGTTTCGATTCCCTTGATGAAATAGCGCTCGATCTTGAGCTCGGAAAAGGGAATCTTGGTGAGCTGAGTGAAGCTCGAGTAGGCCGTGCCGAAATCGTCGACGGAGAGATTGAATCCGAACATGCGGATCCGGGCCGTGTTCTCGATGGCCAGGGCCGGATTGGACATGGCCTCGTCCTCGGTGATCTCGATGGTGATCCAGCTCGGATCCAGGCCCACGGCTTCGACACGCTCCACCAGCTTCTCGCAGAAGCTGTAGTCCGAGATGAGGCTCAGGGGCACGTTCACCGAGGCCCCGACGCCGATTCCATCGTTGAGGCAGTCCATCAGGAACGTAACGATCTGGTCGAACATCTGTAGCGTGGCCGACCGCAGCAGGCCCGCATTGCCCAGCGGTTCGATCAGCTGGGCCGGTGAAATCACGTGGCCTTCCACACCCACCCCGCGCATGAGCGCTTCGAAACCGGTGATGCGGTGGGTGCTCAGACGCATCTTGGGTTGCATGTACGCGCGGATGCCACCGTGGTCGACCAGGTATTGGAGATCGGCCGTGGGCAGCGGCGGGCAGATGGCAATGCGCTGGCGCCGCTGGCAGCCCGTTGCGCGGAAGGCGTCGAACTGCGGCAGCGCCGCGGTCAGGCGTAGCGGCATGTCGGCATGGCCGGCCACCCGCACGCCGTGTGCTTCACAGAGCGACTCGGCTGCCTTCACGACGGACCGTTGCTGGCGCGAAACGAAAAATATGCCTGGTGCGTTGCGGATGGTAGCCAGGCGGCGTATGAGTTCAAAGGCATCGCCATCGGGCAGCCGGACACGGGTGATCAGCAGGTCGGGCGGCGTGTCGGTGCGGTCCAGGGCTTCCATGACCTCCGCCAGGGTATTGAAGCCGCGCGATACCGCCCAGCCCCGTCCGCTCAGCGCATCGATCAGCGGCTGCGTTTCCGACACGGTCGGCAGCAGGGTCCAGGCCTGCAGCACGTCGGTCGTGATGAACGGGGCGGTGAGGTCGCTCATGTGGCTGGGGAGGGGGGAGCCGTGCGGATCCGGGCCGCTGTAGTCGTCGTCACGCTGGCTGTCGGGTTGAGGGGCTATGCGACCGTGGGACGCACTTCCGCGCACAGCGTGCGCAGGTCGTCCAGGAAGATGGGTTTGATGAGCATGCGATCGAAGCCCGCGGCCAGGATGCGCTCGCGATCATCTTCCATGCCGTGCGCCGTGTACGCCACGATGGTGAGATCCGTGAGACCCAGGTCGTTGCGGATGCGCCGGCACGTTTCCTCGCCGTCCATTTCCTGCATGCGCAGGTCCAGAAGCAGCAAGTCGAAGGTGCGGCTCTTGAGTTGCTCCAGGGCAAGCAAGCCCGACTCGACCTGAACGGACGTCCAGCCGAGCCGCCGCAGCATCTGCCCCGTGACATTGCGGTTCACCGCATTGTCATCGACGATGAGGGCGAGGGGTTGGTCTTTTCCTGTACTGCTGTCCATTGATTTTTTCCCGTGCCGTCGCCCTTGGCGCTGCCGCTGTTGATATTCGGCGCGCCCTGCCGGCGCACGCCGCCGACAAACATGCCCACCGCAACATTCCCGCCGAAACATGCGGGCCTTTGGGACTCCACGCTAATGGCTGGCTGCCTCCAGCAATGCGCGGGAAAGCGGCCCGTAGGGTAGGCAATCCGGTGGATCGCCCGTGGGCGGTGTCGGCTGCATCGCGTTGCCGGGTTATGCTCACTATCCCATGCAACCCCAACCCGAGGATCCCTCAATATGCTCCGCAAATGCCTGGCAGTAACCGCTCTTGCCATCCTTGCCGCCCATCCCGCCCGGGCTGCGTCCGACACCTTCGATCTTGACGCCACCCATACCTACCCCAGTTTTGAAATCAACCACCTTGGGTTTTCCGTGATGCGCGGCACTTTCAATTCCACGACGGGAACGCTGAGCTACGACCAGCAGTCCCACGCCGGCAGCGTCAAGGCCACCATCGATGTGGCCTCCATCAGCACCGGGTTCGCCAAGCGCGACGAACACCTGCGCAGCAAGGACTTTTTCAACGTCGAGAAATTCCCCACGGCAGCGTTCTCGGCAGACAACTTCACCCTGCAGGCCGATAAGCCCGTGACCGTGGCCGGCAGCCTGACCCTGCTGGGCGTCACCAAGCCGGTTAGCCTGAACGTCCAGGCTACCCAGTGTGGCAAGCGCATGGGCCAGGATTACGTTTGCGGCGCCATCGTCAGCACGACCATCAAGCGCTCCGAATGGGGCATGAACACCTATGTGCCCTATATCGGTGACGAAGTGAAGATCCAGGTCGAGGTCGAGGCCATCAAGAAGCCCTGACCCATTGCGCTGTGCCGGCTTCGGGGGCGCGTTCGCGCTCCCGAA
>CAIQGU010000187.1 GCA_903871435.1 uncultured Burkholderiales bacterium
GGGTCCTTCCTTATCGAGTGCTAATGGCCGACATGCCAGAATGGTCATGGGCTGACGGCGTGCATGGATTTGAGGGTGTGCATGCCGGTACCGCGCGCACCTGCTGCGCCAGCCGGCCGGGCCTGACGATGGCCGGAATATTTACCGTGAACTGCGCTGGGAGTTGGTCCGTGCGAATACGAATGCTCGCGGTCGTTGCGCTACTGTGCGCCGCGCTCACCGGTACTGCCGCAGCGGCCGGGGTGGATGACGATACGCTCGATCTAAAAGAGTTCCGCGGCAAGGTCGTGCTGGTCGACTTCTGGGCATCGTGGTGCGCGCCCTGCAAGGCCTCGTTTCCTTGGATGCAGGGCCTGCACCGTCGCTATGCGCGCGATGATCTTGTTGTTATCGCCGTCAATGTCGATCACGAACGCAGCCTTGCGCAGCGCTTCCTCGACGCCGAACGTCCCGATTTTTCCGTGGTCTTCGATCCGCTGGGCCATATCGCGGAGCATTTCGATGTCCACAGCATGCCCTCGAGCTACTACATCGACCGCGCGGGCCGCGTGCGCTACACCCACGCCGGATTCCGCGACGCCGACCGCGATGAGGCGGAACGCCAGATCGCCAGTCTGATTGCTGAACACTGACCGCCAGGAGACAGGCAAGCCCATGCAACTTCACCTTGAACAAAACACGCTGCGCCGGCTGCCGCGCTGGACGGCAGCAGCGCTGGCTGCACTGCTACTGGGTGCATGCGCAAATCCCGGCCCCAAGCCGTGGGAACGCGACCTCATGGCCCGGCCGGAAATGGCCCTCGATGCTGCGGCTGTCGATGGCTCCATCGATGACCACATCTATTTCAGCAAAGAGGGTGCAACCGGTGGCCGTGGTACCAGCGCCGGGGGATGCGGATGCAACTGAACCGCCGCCAGCAGCTTTCACTGGCCGCACTGGCCCTGATCGGCGGCACCGGCGCCCACGCCCAAAGCGATCGCGCCGACAGCAGCTTGCCCGCGCAAGTGGATTCGGGTGTACTCTGGTACCAGGAAAATGCCAATCGTATCCGCGACCTCGAGGCTGTTGTCAGCCTGCGTCAGCCGCTTTCGCAAGACAGCGCCTGGAACGCGCGGCTGACCGTCGACACGGTGTGTGGCGGCTCGCCGATCGGGGCGATCCCCAGCAAGACTGCCCAGAGCTTTGTCACGCCGTCGGCCACCAGCCTCAATCCTGCCGTTGCTGCCGTCACGCAGACCACCACCAGCGCATCGGGTGGCGGTGGCGGCAGTGGCCTGGGCGACTGGAGCTTGTGCACGAACCCGGTCCAGAATCAGAAATACACCGTCTCCCCAGGTGCCATACCCATCGATCAGTCCTTCCATGACCAGCGCTTCGCCGCCAGCGGCGGATACGAAGCGGCCCTGGGCGGGCGTGACCGCTTGGGCGTCGGCGCTGCCATATCGAATGAAACCGATTTCTTCTCGGTGTCCGTCAACAGTCTCTACTCGCGCGACTTCAACGATCGCAACACCACGGTGGCGGCAGGCGTCAATCTTGAGGCCGACAAGATTTCGCCGGTGGGTGGCACGCCTGTCGCCGGGACCTTCTATGGTGACTTCCACAAGACGGGCAATCAGAACAAGAAGGTGGAGGACCTGCTGCTGGGCGTGACCCAGGTAGTCAGCCGGCGCTGGATCACGCAGCTCAATGGTTCGCTCGAGCATGCCGGCGGTTACCAGACGGACCCCTACAAGATCGTCACGGAATTGGACCCGCAGGGCTATGACGCCGCCGGCCTGTATGTGTATGAGAGCCGTCCGCAGTCCCGCAACCGCTACGCCCTGTACTGGGACAACAAGTATGCCTTCGACCACGACATGATCGAGGCTTCGCTGCGCCTCACTCGCGATACCTGGGGTATACGGTCCGCTACCGCGGAGTTTCGCTACCGTCTCGATCTGGGCGCGGCGGGTTACCTTGAACCCCATGTGCGCGGCTATCGCCAGACTGCGGCCGATTTCTTCCATTACTACCTGCCGCAGGGTGCACCGTCGGGCTACGCCTCGGCCGATCCGCGGCTGGGTGGGTTCACCGGCGAGACGTACGGCATCAAGTACGGATATCCCGCCGGTGAGTCGGGCGAGTTGAGCTTGCGCGTCGAGCATTACACGCAGCACGCTACCGATCGTTCCAGTAATCTTCCTGGACTCCAGGGGTTGGACCTGAATCCGGGGATCCAGGCCTTGATCGTGCAAGCGGGCGTGCGCTTCACCTTCTAGCGGACGGCAGTGCCCGCCTCGCAAGGGTCTTCGTGAAGCCGATGTTGCAGGCCAACCGGGGATATAAGCCGGAGGAGCTCCGATGACAGCCAAAGGGCCGCCGGCCATGCCGCCGATTGGCGAGCGCACCATCGCCATGGAGCCCCGCGCGGGCGGAATCCTCGCCGGCTGTTTTCTTGCAATGGGCTCTCCCTGCGAGATCCTCGTCGCAAACGCCGATGCCAGCGCCGCGCAGGCGCTCGTAGGCCGTGGTGCCGACGAGGCGTGGCGCATCGAACGCAAGTTCAGCCGGTACCGTACCGACAGCGCCGTGTCCGCCATTAATGCCAGCGCCGGCCAGCCCGTGCGCATCGATGCTGAAACCGCTCGCCTGCTGGATTACGCCGCGCATTGCCATGCGCTCAGCGACGGGTTGTTCGATGTGACCTCGGGTGTGCTGCGCCGCGCATGGACCTTCGACGGCACGGACCGTATTCCGGATGCGGCCGCCGTCGCAGCTTTGCTGCCGCAGGTCGGGTTCGGGCAGTTACAGCGTAGCGGCGATACCGTCGTATTGCCGGCAGGCATGGAGATCGATCTGGGCGGTATCGCCAAGGAATACGCGGTCGACCGGGCGCTTGCCGGGATACTGGAAGCGGGTCTGCCGGTGCTGGTCAATTTTGGCGGCGATCTTTGCGCCAATACGCCGCCATCGCAGCAGCCCTGGCAGGTGGGCGTGGAGGGTGCGCTGCCGGGTGGGGCCCCGGCCATGGTTCTGGAACTTTCCGCCGGCGCCCTGGCCACCAGCGGCGACGCACACCGCTATGTGGAGCGCGAGGGCGTGCGCTACGGGCATATCCTGGATCCGCGTAGCGGCTGGCCCGTCCAAGGCGCGCCGCGTTCCGTTACCGTCGCCGCAACCTCCTGCGTCGAAGCCGGCACTCTCGCCACCATCGCCTTGCTGCAGGGGCCCGGCGCGGAGGCGTTTCTCGACGAGATAGGCGTGCGCTACTGGTGCATCCGCTGACACGGCGGGCCCGTGGGGTGGCTGGTTGGGCGCCTCGCCAGTCGCATCTGCCTCTGCGCAATCGACCCCCGAATATCTTCGCGGGGCCCAGTCTACGCGCCGCGATAAATGCCAAATGCTTAAATTACCAAGAGATAAGGAAGCGTTTCTCGTTCCAGATCCGATGATCACCGCAGGGTGGTGGACATGACAATCAGGGATCTCAAGGATGCAACGCCATGTCCTTTCTCGGTGAAAATCTCGCGCAGTCCTGCCCTATCCCTGCCAATGAAGCGCAGCGGCTGGCGGCGACCCGCGCCTATCAAATTCTCGACACCCCCCCTGAGCCGCAATTCGACGCCATAACCCGCGTCGCCGCGGCGCTGTTCGACGTACCCGTTGCGCTCATCGCGCTGATGGACGCCGACCGGCTGTGGTTCAAGTCGCGCCTGGGTCTGGATGTTCCGCAACTCGATCGCAGCATTGCGTTTTGCGCCCACGCCATCATGCAGCCCGATGGGCTGATGGTGGTCGAAGATCTGTCGAGCGA
>CAIQGU010000188.1 GCA_903871435.1 uncultured Burkholderiales bacterium
GAGCCGCCGCCGAGCCGCCGCCGAACCGCCGCTGCGCCGTCGAGCCACTGAACCACCGGCCGCAGCGTTGCGGTCATTGGCAGCGGACCGGCAGGGCTGGCATGTGCGCAGCAGCTGGCTCGCGCCGGGCACGCCGTGACCGTCTTCGAGAAGAACGACGCGCCGGGCGGACTCCTGCGCTACGGAATTCCCGATTTCAAAATGGAGAAGTCGCACATCGACCGGCGGGTGGAGCAGATGCGCCAGGAAGGCGTGGTCTTCCGCAACGGCGTGCTGGTCCAAGGCGATGCGCCGGCCGACCTCGGCACTGTGCTGTGCACGGCCGGCCAGCGCATCAGCGCGAGCCGCGTGATCGAGGACTTCGACGCCGTCGTCCTGGCTGGCGGCGCCGAAGCGCCGCGCGACCTTGGCGTACCCGGCCGGGGCTTGCAGGGCGTGCACTTCGCGCTGGAGTTCCTCACGGCGCAAAATCGCGTCGTCAGCGGCCAGGAAGTACCGGGACAGATCATCGCGCGCGACCGTCATGTAATTGTCATCGGCGGTGGCGACACCGGCTCGGACTGCGTTGGCACCTCCAACCGCCATGGGGCCCGCTCGGTAACGCAACTGGAACTGCTCCCGCAGCCGCCGGCGTCCGAGAACAAGTCGCTGACTTGGCCCTACTGGCCGGTGCGCCTGCGTACCTCGAGTTCGCATGAGGAAGGCTGCGAGCGCGACTGGTCCATCACCACCAAGCGATTCCGCGATGACGGCAATGGCCGGGTGCAGGCCCTGGTGGCGGCGCGCGTGGAGTGGCAGCGCGACCCCGTAACCGGCCAGTCCAGGATGGTGGAAATTCCCGATTCAGAGTTCGAACTGCCGGCCGATCTCGTCTTGCTGGCCATGGGATTCGTCTCGCCCCTGGCTTCGGTCCTGGAGGCCTTTGGCGTGGAGAAGGATGCGCGCGCGAATGTCCGCGCAGCCACGGAAGAGGGTGGGGCACAGTTGCCGTACGCCACCTCGCGGCCCAAGGTTTTTGCGGCCGGCGATATGCGCCGTGGCCAATCGCTGGTGGTCTGGGCCATACGCGAAGGGCGGCAATGCGCGCGCGCGGTGGATGCGTTTCTCATGGGTTCCTCGGATCTGCCGCGTTGAGCCGCGCTTGAGCCATGGCGGTGGCCCCGGTGCCGGGCCACCCGCCGGTCCTATGCGACAATCTCGCGGGCCGTCGCCGCCTGCCCATCCTCCAAGCCGGTGTAAAGGAATTGTCGTTGCCGCAAGCGCCAGGATCCCCTATTGCCCAGCCCGATGACGTGCTGGTCAGCATCCAGGACGTTACATTCGGTTACGACAGCCGGGTGGTCCTATCGCATGTCTCGCTGGACTTCGCGCGCGGCAAGCTCATCGCCATCATGGGAAGTTCGGGCTGCGGCAAGACCACCCTGCTGCGCCTGATCGGTGGCGTGGTGACGCCGCAAAGCGGCCGCATCCTCTTCTCGGGCGCCGCTGTCGATACCGCTGACCGCGCCGCCCTGTACGCCTTGCGCCGCCGCATGGGCATGCTGTTCCAGTTCGGCGCGCTCTTCACCGATCTTTCCGTCTTTGAAAACGTGGCCTTTCCGCTGCGCGAGCACACGACGCTGTCCGAGACCATGATTCGCGACATCGTCCTCATGAAGCTCGACTCCGTGGGCCTGCGGGGGGCCGCTGCCCTGGGCATATCGCAGATCTCGGGCGGCATGGCGCGGCGCGTTGCGCTGGCCCGCGCCGTTGCGCTTGATCCGGAAATCATCATGTATGACGAACCGTTCACCGGACTCGACCCCATCTCGCTCGGCGTTACCGCCAATCTCATACGTCGCCTCAACGATGCCACCGGCGCCACATCGCTCATCGTCTCGCACGACGTCGAGGAATGTTTTCAGATCTGCGATTACGCCTACCTGATGTCCGCGGGACGAGTTATCGCGCATGGCACGCCGCAGGAACTCAAGGCGTCCGAGGAGCCCGAAGTGCGCCAGTTCATCCGCGGCGAGCCGGACGGCCCGGTCAAGTTCCACTACCCCGCCCCGCCCATGGCCCAGGAATTGGGGATATCCCCATGAAGCGCATAGCGTGAAGCTGCCAGCATGAATCCCGCCACCATTGCCGCAGCCCTGGGCCGTGCCGTCATCGATCGCCTCGCCGGACTTGGCCACGCCGCCATCTTTTTTGGCGATCTCGTGCGTCACATGTTTTCCAGTTTGCGCCGGCCCTACCTGACCATCGTGCAGGTCCATGCCATCGGCAACCGGTCGCTCATCATCATCGCGGCCTCCGGCGCCGCCGTCGGTCTCGTGCTTGCCCTCCAGGGTTACCTCACCTTGAGCCGCTACGGCCAGGCGGAGTCGCTGGGGCTGCTGGTCGCCCTTGCCCTGGTGCGCGAGCTGGGTCCGGTGATCACGGCACTGCTGTACGCTGGCCGCGCCGGCACCTCGCTCACCGCCGAGATCGGCCTCATGAAGGCGGGCGAGCAGCTGGTAGCCATGGAGATGATGGCCGTGGATCCGCGGGTGCGCGTCCTTTCGCCCCGTTTTCTCGCCGGCGTGTTTGCCATGCCGCTGCTGGGCGCCGTTTTTTCGGCGGTGGGCATACTGGCGGCATATGTCGTGGGCGTGTGGATGATCGGCATCGACGAAGGCCAGTTCTGGTCGCAGATGCAGGGCGGCGTCGACGTGGTCAAGGACGTGGGCAATGGCATCATCAAGACGCTGGTGTTCGGTATCGCCTCTACGTTCATCGCGCTGTACGTGGGCTATGAGTCCAAGGCCACGCCCGAAGGCGTGGCGCTGGCAACCACACGCACGGTCGTGATCTCGTCGCTGTCGGTGCTTTTCCTGGACTTCATACTCACGGCGCTGATGTTCACCTCGCCCTGATCGGCGCGCGCGGCGCGGAGCCGCAAACCAACACGGGAATAGGGAAAATCGCATGGGCAAGAAACAGACGGAAGTCCTGGTGGGCGGGTTCGTGGTGCTGGGCATGCTGGCCATACTCTTCCTGGCGCTCAAGTCCGCCAATCTGGCGAGCTTCTCCTTCAACGCAACGTATCGCGTGCTGGCGCGTTTCGACGAGATCGGCGGACTCAAGGTCCAGGCCCCGGTCAAGAGCGCCGGCGTCACGGTGGGGCGCATCGCCGAGATCAGCTTCGACAACAAGACCTTCCAGGCCCTGGTCGCACTCGACATCGATCGCCGCTACGCATTCCCCACCGACAGTTCGGCCAAGGTGCTCACCGCCGGCCTGCTGGGTGACAAGTACGTCGGCATCGAGGCCGGGGGTGATGACAAGAACATCCAGGCTGGCGAATCCATCAAGATGACCCAGTCGGCCATCGTCCTGGAGAACCTGATCGGCCAGTTTCTCTACAACAAGGCGGGTGATTCCGCCAAGGACGGGGCAGCCAAGAAATGAATTCCTTCATCTCGGAATACGGGGCAATGCGCCCGGCGCTCGCGCACCCGGCACAGCCCGCCCTGCGGCGCCTGGGTTTCTGGTCCCTGTTGTGCGCGGCGCTGCTGGCCGCGGGCGGCTGCGCCAGCATCCCACCCAATGCCGGCAACAATCCGGTGGACCCGCTCGAACGCCTCAATCGCCACGTCTACGCCTTCAATGACGGATTTGACCGGGCCGTCGCGCAACCCGTGGCGCGTGGCTATACCAGCGTTGTTCCCCGGCCGGCGCGCGACTGCGTCGCCAATTTCTTCGCCAATCTCGGCGAAGTCACCAATATCGTGAACGCGGCGCTGCAGTTCAACGTCACCGATGCCGCCAGCGATACCGGCCGCCTGCTGGTCAACTCCACTGCAGGCCTGCTGGGATGTTTCGACGTCGCCAAGGGCATGGGCCTCGAGCGCAACCGGCAGGACTTCGGCATCACCTTGGGCAAATGGGGCCTGCCGCCCGGTCCGTATATCGTCCTGCCTTTCTATGGCCCCAGCTCTGTGCGCGATGCGATCGGCGAGGTGCCCGATTACTACACGGATCCGGTGCGCCTCGTGAACCCGAAGACCGACTATTACCTGATTTACGGCGTACGCTTCGTCGACCGGCGGTCACAGTTCCTCGACACCGGCAACCTTGTCAATGACGCCGCCCTGGATCCGTATGGCTTCGTCCGCGATGGCTACCTGCAGCGCCGCCGCTCGCGCATATACGATGGCAACCCGCCGCCTGCCAAGATCGAAGATGATCCGGATAGCCCGGATTTCAAGGATCCAGGCGGTGAAGCCAAGTCTGCCGCTGGGGCTGCCACCGCGGGCAAGCCTTCCGCCCCGGAGGCCAAGGAAAGCGCTACTTCCGGTGCGCAACACCATTGAAGGTCACGACGCACGCATGAAAGGATTCCGCATGGCACGCCAATTCCTCACCTTGAAGCGCCGCACGGCGCATGCCGCCGCCGCGGCGCTGCTCGCCGCGCTGGCCTGCGGCGCCGAACCTGCCGCCGCCGCCGCCGCCGACACGCCGGCACCGGCGGCCATGGCTGCTGACGTCGCACCGGACACGATGATCCTCAACACGTCGATCGAAGTGCTCGATGCCATTCGCAACGACAAGGCCATCAAGGCGGGCGATTTCGACCGGGTGCAGAAACTGGTCAACGAGCGCATCCTGCCCAAGGTCGATTTCGACAAAATGACCCGGTTGTCCGTGGGACGCGCCTGGCGCACGGCAACGCCTGAGCAGCGCGCCACCCTCACGGAGCAGTTTCGCCTCCTGCTCATGCGCACCTACAGCGGCGCGCTATCGAAAGTCTCTGACCAGAAAGTGCGCCTGCGGCCGTCGCGCGACGAGGCCAGCGCCACGGACGTGATCGTTCGCACGCAGGTCGTGCCCAGCCAGGGCGACCCCATCGGCCTGGATTACCGCCTGGAAAAGACCGACGCGGGCTGGAAGATCTACGACCTCAACATCCTGGGTGTCTGGCTGGTGGAAAATTATCGCAACGAGTTCGGCCAGACCCTGAACCAGGGCGGTGTCGACGGCCTGATACAGGCGCTGACCAAGAAAAACCAGAGCCTGGCTGCCGGCGCCAAGCCCTGACCCCTGCGCGAACCGGCGCCCGCGCGCCACAACCGTACCCATGAAACTCGAAACCGACACTATCACCAACCTCAACGCCGGGTCCATCCTTGCAATAGGCGCGGCAGCGATCCGCGCGGGTGACTGCACGATCGATTTCTCGGGGGTGCGGCGTTGCGATACGGCCGCCGTCGCCTGCGTCCTCGCGTGGCTGCGCCTTGCCGAGGCAGGCGGGCATCGCCTGGTGTTGGTGGCGACTCCGCCCGACCTTCTCAGCCTGGCCAAGTTGGGTGGCGTGGACGCGCTCCTCGCCGGTGCCGGACAGGCCTAGGGCGCCGCGGCCAACCACTTACAATCCGCACTTGCCTTGACCCCGCCCTCGGCCCGGACCCCCGGGTCAGGGCCCGAGGCGCCGCCAAAGTTCATCCCCTCATCCATGTCTACGGCTGCCATAGACGTCCGTTCGCTCACGAAGCGCTACGCCAGCCTGACTGCGCTCGATGCGCTCGACCTGGCGATACAGCAGGGCGAGTTCTTCGGCCTGTTGGGGCCTAACGGAGCGGGCAAGACCACGCTCATATCGATCATCGCGGGCCTGGCGCGTGCCACCGGTGGGCATGTGCAGGTGATGGGTCATGACGTGGTCGAGCAGTTTCGCGCCGCGCGGCGCAACCTGGGCGTGGTGCCGCAGGAACTCGTCTTTGACCCCTTCTTCACGGTGCGCGAAACGCTGCGCATACAGTCGGGCTATTTCGGGCTCCGGCGCAATGACGACTGGATCGACGAGGTCATGGCCAACCTCGACCTCACGACGAAGGCCGATACGAACATGCGGGCGCTGTCGGGGGGGATGAAACGACGCGTGCTGGTCGCCCAGGC
>CAIQGU010000189.1 GCA_903871435.1 uncultured Burkholderiales bacterium
CGCGCGGCCTATGGGCTGCCGGCCCTGCCGGCCGCGGGCACGACGCTGTCGGCAGCGGCGGCGGCCGCGCTGGGTGCCGGTCAGACGATCTATATCGTCGATGCCAACGACAACCCCAATGCGTTCCCGGACCTCAATACGTTCTCGACGACCTTCGGTCTTCCCACCTGCACGAAACTCGTCGTGACAGCGTCGACGGCACTGCCGCTCGCAGCGCCCCCAGCCGGATGCCAGCTGGTTATCGCTTATCCCAATTCCTCGGGCACGGCCAACAGCGGCGCGCCGGCATACAACGCGGGCTGGGCGCCCGAAATAGCACTCGACATCCAGTGGTCGCATGCCATCGCACCGCTCGCGCGCATCGTACTGCTCGAGGCCGCCAGCGCATCGCTGGGCGACCTGCTGGGCGGCGTGCTGCTCGCCAACCAGATGGGGCCGGGCGTACTGTCGATGAGCTTTGGCGCCGGTGAGGGCAGCTGGGTCTCGTCGACCGACAGCTATTTCACGGCGACGGGCATGACCTATCTGGCCTCCACCGGAGATTCAGGGGCGGGGGTCAACTGGCCGGCGGTATCGAACAACGTGCTGGCCGTCGGCGGAACCAGTCTCAACTATTCGGGATCCGGC
Organism: uncultured Burkholderiales bacterium; assembly: GCA_903871435.1. GTDB lineage: Bacteria > Pseudomonadota > Gammaproteobacteria > Burkholderiales > Burkholderiaceae_F > GJ-E10. Next base: position 628 of record CAIQGU010000189.1, read on the forward strand.
ACACGCACGGAATCGGCATGGTCGGGCAGCAGCGGCGGCATCAGTGCCTACGAACCGATACCGGCCTATCAGAACGGCGTTGCCATCGCCGGTGGCGGCACGCTCAAGAGCCGCGCAGTGGCCGATGTGTCGTTCAATGCCGACCCCAACACCGGCCAGTACGTGGTCATCACGCCGCCGGGCGGCAGCGCCGGCTGGAACGTCTATGGCGGCACCAGTATCTCCTCGCCGCAGTGGGCGGGCGTGCTCGCGCTGGTCAATGCCAACCGCGTGCAAAATGGCCAGACGCTGCTGGGCGACATGCACGCGCCGCTCTATACGCAGATCGCGGCAGTGCCAGGCAACTATGCCAGCGCGTTTGACGACATCACCGCGGGCAGCGACGGCGGCTGCGCAACCTGCAACGCCGGCGCGGGCTACGACCAGTCCACCGGCTGGGGCACGCCCAATTACGCCAGCCTGCTGCCGTTGTTGACCACGGCGCAGAGCCTCCCGCCCCTGCCGGGCAGCACCATGCCGAGCGGAATGCAGGGGATTGCCTATGCAACGACCTGGGCCGCCACGGACTCGGGACACAATCCGCTCACGTACACGGTTAGCGGCGCACCGGCGGGCCTCAGCGTCAGCAGCAGCGGTGCCGTCAGCTGGACAAGTCCGGTCGCGGGCACCTATTCCTTTGGCGTAACGGTCAAGAACGGCGCCGGCAAGACAGCTACTGGCACCGAGTCGCTCACGATTGCGCCGCCTCCGGCAGCACCCACTGTGCCCGGAGCCAGCTTCATCGTGAAGACCGGCACGGCGCTCAGCCGCAGCCTGGGCGTTTCGGCGCCCGCCAACTCGGGTACCTTGACCTACTCCCTGTCCAACGCCCCTGCCGGGCTCACCGTAAGCAGCGCGGGCGTGCTGACCTGGGCCAAGGCGGTTCAGGGCAAATACAGCGTCACGGCCACCGCTACCAACGCCTATGGCGCATCCGGGTCAGGGGTCTACAACTTCACGGTGATACCCGAAGCCCCGCCGGTATTTTCCGGGACCACCAGCCTCAACGGCGTGGCTGGCAGCAACTTCAGCGCTACCTTGAGCGTCAGTGACCCCAACGGCGCCGCCATCGCCTTCAGTGCCACCGGCGCGCCTTCCGGGCTGAGCCTGAGCAACGGTGGCGTGCTGGCCTGGGCAAAACCGGTCGCCGGCGTCTACAGCATCGTCGTTACCGCCACCGACAGCTACGGATATGCCGCCAGCGCCACCTACAAGATCAACATCGAGGGCACGCCCGTGGTGACGGCTGCCACCCTGACCGGTAATACCGGCGCCGCCGTATCGGTGCAGGTAAAGGCCAGCGACCCCGTCGGCGGCGCACTGACCTACGCGCTGAGCGGCGCACCCGCCGGGGTGGCCATCAGCAGCTCCGGCCTGATCACCTGGACCTCACCCGTCAAAGGCGCCTACACGTTCACCGTGTCGGCGCACAACGCCGCCGGGTTCACGGGCACGGGTTCATTCAAGCTCACCATCTACGGGCTGCCCACCGTGTCCAGCGCCAGCTTCACGGGAAAAAGCGCCAAGGCCTTCAGCGCCACCGCGAGCGCGACCGACCCCAATGGCAGCGCCCTGACCTATGCCTTGAGTGGCGGACCCTCCGGGCTCACCATCAGCAGCGCCGGTGTGCTCAGCTGGGCCAGCGCCGTGAAGGGCACGTACACCTTCACCGTCACTGCAAAGGATGCCCTTGGGCTGTCCGGGTCGGCGAAAATAACGCTGACGATCTCCTGAGGCCCATGCAACGCGGGCTCCTGCCGGTGAACGCGGCAGCGCCTGCTGTGGCAGGTATCCGCGGCGCGGCTTGAAATTGCAGCGCCGTGTGGACTCGAAGCGCTGTGTGTACTTGAACCGCTGCGTGAACGTGAAGCGCTGCGTTGATATGAAGCCCTACATGAACTTGCGGCGCTTGAACGCCTGGACCTCTTCGGGCGCAAGCGCAAACCATTCACCGCGGGTCTTGCGGGCGGCAAACCGCAACTGCCAGTAGGCAAGGATGCCGGTCGGATCATCCGTGCGCAGGCTGTGCACGGTCTTGGCGCCTTCGGCGACCTGCGCCGACTCGAAGGCCGCGCGACCCTCTGCATCGGTGCATGCCAGCCGGAAATGCTTGCCGGATTGCAGCAAGTACAGGTAGCCGTCATCACCCGCGCTGTCGGCAGGCTGCGCCGCTTCGGAACGCGCGGCTCGCAGGGAAAAATCGAGAATGCCGGGAACGTCGGCGCAGCCTTCCGCGATGCGGCAGTAGGCACGCAGCTGATCGATGAGCTCGAATTTGCTGCCCAGGCGCTCGAACGCGCCACCGGCCGGAAACGCCGGATTGGTGCTGCGCTCGGCGCGGAGCTCGGCCAGTGTCGGGAACCGGCCAAGACGCCGCACCAGCGCCGCCAGGTGCGCCAGCACCGCGGCCGTGTCGGGCGGCGCGGCCGCCACAGCTCCCTGTACACCGGCTTCGCTCACCGCGTCCGGCCAGCGCGCCCAATGCGCGCGCCAGTCAGCCTCGGCTACGCCCGTTTCCTGCACGAACCGCGCGCGCCCCAGCGCAACGCCCCCGTTGGCAGCGGCGGTCCGGCGGATCTGCGCGAGGATGTGTTCCTTGTCCACGTTGTTTCCGCGCTTACGCCGGAGCGTCGATCACGGCGTATTCGTGATCACCCACGCCGTTGAAATCAGTGATGAGAATGTGCGAATACGCGCCCATCATTCCCAGGTACAGCCAGTCGCCTTCGCGGATGGTGTCGGGCAGGGCAAAGGGCGCCGGTATCGTGTCGTACGAATCGCAGGTCGGACCAAAGACCGTATACGGGCGCAGATTGCCGGAGCGGATGCCACCGTCCCGCGCGTAGACCCGCGTCGGCGGCTGTATCCGGGTGTGCAGCAGTTCGGACATCGCGCCGTAGATCCCGTCGTTGATGTAGATGCCATTGGACTTTACGAGCATGACCTGGGTCAGCACGGCGCCCCCCGGGTGGGCCAGCGCGCTACCCGGCTCACAGCGCAGCGCGATGCCCGCGAGGCGCTTGTCCGCGGCGTGCACGCGCGCGATGGTGCCGAAAAAATCCGCGAGCTGCAGCCCCGCCGGCATGAGCACGCTGGGAAAGCCGCCGCCGAGGTTCACATAGGCGGGACGCAACCCCGAGGCGTCGACGACTTCGCCGATGATGCGCAGCGCCCGGGTGAAAGCCGCCGGGTCCAGCGTCTGGTAGCCCACATGGGTGGAGATGGCCGCGGTGGCGCCGCGATCACGCACGGCGCGCATGAGGGCAGCAGCCTCGTCCGGTGTGCGACCTCATGTACCAGGAAGACATCGCCGACGCCTTCGACGGGCTCGACCGCGCGCTCCCCTGGTGGCGGGGGCTCGATCCGGTCCGGGGGCGCGCGCTCGCGGAGATGGCTTTCAACATGGGGCTCGGGGACCACGACCACGGGCTCCTCTCCTTCCAGCACACGCTCCTGTGCATGGAGTCCGGCCAGTGGGGCGCGGCCGCGGAAGGGATGCGCTCGTCCAAGTGGCATCGTCAGGTGGGCGATCGGGACGAGCGGCTGGCAACGA
>CAIQGU010000190.1 GCA_903871435.1 uncultured Burkholderiales bacterium
GTGGCGCTCTTGAACAGTGGCATGGCACATCCTCGGTTGGGCATATCGACGGCGCGGCGCATGCGGGTACGCCGACCCTGTGCAACGTGCCGCATTCTGCGCGAGCCGCCCGTGTTGCGGCAAGCGGACTTTGCGCACCACGGGCGAACCGCCGCTACCGGTTTTGCGCCCGATTTGCGCCAATGCGGTGCGGGCGGTACCGTACACATGCCTTTACGCGCTGTTTTGCTGCGCTGCCCGTCGCAATTTGGCCCTGAATCGGGCATCGTTTTCATTGATGGCGCGGCCGGATATCTGCAAGACTGGCTGTAACGAAGGCAATCCCGACAACTCCGAGAGCTCAGACATGTACCGCATCATCGATCCGTCGCTGCTGTACCGTTTTTTCTTCTACGGGTGGCTGCTGCGCGATGCCAGCCGCGGCACGATGTTCGAGCGTTCCGCCGCATGGAACCATAACCGCGAACAATGCCGCTGGCTGCCCACGTACCTGCGCCGTTGGGGCGTCATCACCGTGGGGCTGTTCTCCCTGGGCGCATTCTGCGACACCGGAATGGCTGACCACTTTGTCGCCAACTGCTTCAACTTCATGGGCGTGCTTACCGTGCCCTACCACCTCGTCACGGCCGTTTGCTGGTACTTCCTCCACTCCGGCTGGACGGGAACCTCCGGCCACTGAACACGCCGACGGGGCGTGGGTGCCCATCGTTGTTAACCCACGCTTCGTTATCCGGCTCTTCGGGTTTGTGCTTTATCCCTGCCATTGGCTCGGCCATTGCGCCCATTCGGACGAGCGCGCATGGGTGAGATGAAAACTTTCGTAACAAAAATGGCAGCATAAACATCGATATCGGTGCGCGCGGCACGCTTATTTGCGGCCTGCCCGCGCGCGTTTGCGCGAAAATGCGCGTCGTCGGATCGCGGGTGGCAGGCCATGTGCAAGAGCAGGGCGCCCGTCTTTTGCGGCAGTGCGGGCGCTTTGGCGCCATTACCAGGGGAGTTATCAGATGCAGCACATGATGCGACTCGGGCGGGCAGGCGTGGTGCTGGCCGCATTGGCCTTCCTCGCGGCCTGTGGTTCGGATTACGGCAACTGCGACGGCTGCGTGCGCGCCACCACGGCCTATGCCGGCAACCTCGCGGGCTTGCCAAACGGCTCCAGCCTCCAGGTGCAGGACAACGTCGGCAGCGGCATTACCTTGTCGGCCAACGGGCCCTTCACGCTCACCACCTATGCGCCGCCGGGCTTTCCCGCCCTGGTGGGTATCCTGGTTCAACCGTCGGGGCAGGATTGCGTGGTTGCCAATGGGCCCATCAATTCTTCGGGCGTGGTGACGGCTTCCATCAGCTGCGCGCCGGTTGCCGCCGGCGTGACCAGTTTCATCACGGACTTTGCCGGCATGCTCAGCCAGGGCAGCGCCGAGGGCAGCGGCACGGCGGCCAGCTTCAACGAACCCACCGGGCTGGCAAGCGACAGCAGCGGCAATGTCTATGTGGCCGACTCCGGCAACAACACCATCCGCAAGATCACGCCGCTGGGAGTGGTCAGCACCCTGGCGGGCACGGCGGGCAGTTATGGCAGCGCCGATGCCACGGGTCCCGTCGCCAGCTTCAAGTCACCTAGCAGCGTGGCCACCGATGCCGCCGGCAACGTCTACGTCGCCGACACCAATAACGGCACCATCCGCAAGATCACGCCGCTGGGCGCTGTCAGCACCCTGGCGGGTACGGCAGGCGTCCTGGGCAGTGCTGATGGCCAGGGCGCACTCGCAAGCTTCCGCTATCCCAACGGGGTCGCCACCGACAGCGCCGGTAATGTCTACGTTGCCGACACCGGCAACAACACCATCCGCAAGATCACTCCAGGTGGCCTGGTGAGCACGCTGGCAGGCACCGCTGGCGCGCCGGGCAGTGCCGACGGGCAGGGCGCTGCTGCCGGCTTCAACGGCCCGGCCGCCCTGGCCGTGGATGCTTCGGGCAATGTGCTCGTTACCGATTACTTCAGCAACACGATCCGCAGGATCACGCCGGGTGGGCTGGTTAGCACGCTGGCCGGGGCGCCCGGTTATTTTGGCTCCACGGACGGCCTCGGGTCGGCCGCGCTCTTCAATGGTCCGCAGGCCATCGCGATCGATGGCGCCGGCAACGCGTATGTAGCCGATACCTATAACTACACCATCCGCAAGGTAAGCACTGCAGGCGTAGTGACCACGCTTGTCGGCGCCGCGGGAGTGCCGGTGTTCGATGCGGGAACATTACCCGGTGCCCTTGAAGCCCCGTTTGGCGTCGCACTTTCGGGAAC
>CAIQGU010000191.1 GCA_903871435.1 uncultured Burkholderiales bacterium
CAGCCACTGGCACCGGCCGCGTTATGCGTACCGGACGGCGGCGGCGAACCATCATCGGCTACGCTGGCAAGCTCGAAGTGCGTCAAATCAAGCTGTACGACCCCGTCAATCTGGCGCACGGCAACGCGCGGTGTGCACCCGACATCAGGCGCCGCTGCGCAGCCGTCCTCCAGGCCGATGGACCAGTTGTGCAGCGGGCAGGCGACCCGGTGCTCGAAGACTATGCCCTGCGACAGCGGACCGCCCTTGTGGGGGCAGCGGTCCACCAGCGCGAACACCACGTCGTCGGCCGTGCGAAAGACAGCCACCGGTGCAAAGCCCAAGCGCTCGACGCGCCGCGCTCCCAAGCGTGGAATGTCGTCGATGCGGCACACTGGCCGCCATTGCGGGGCTGGGAGTTTGGGTTGCTCGGCCTGCATCTGCCGTTTGTCGTTCGTCAGAATATCGGCTTGCGACATATCGGCTTGGGTCATATCGACTTGGCTCATATCGACAGCGGCGCGAACTGGCGCAGATCCACGCCCGCGCGGGCCGGCTCGTGCCACGGATCGGGCTCCTGGTCCACGGCAAATCGCAAGCGCTCCCATAGCGCCAGGCGATTGGGCGCGTCCTCTACCACCTGCTGACGTACCCGCTCGATGCCGACCCGGGTCACATAATGGACGGTGCGCTCCAGGTACCAGCCTTCCTCGCGGTAGAGCTGCAGAAAGGCGCCGGCGTATTCGAGGACGAGCTCATGCGTGGCCACTTTCACCAGGAACTGCGCCACCTCGGTCTTGATGCCGCCGTTACCCGCGATGTAGATCTCCCAACCCGAATCGACACCGATGACGCCCACGTCTTTGATGCCGGACTCCGCGCAGTTGCGCGGGCAGCCGCTCACGGCCAGCTTGACCTTGTGCGGGGCGTACATGCGCCAGAGCGCGCGCTCCAGCTCCTGGCCCATGCGCGTAGAGTCCTGGGTACCGAAGCGGCACCATTCCGAGCCAACGCAGGTCTTGACCGTACGCAGGGCCTTGGCGTAGGCGTGGCCCGAAGCCATGCCGAGGTCGGCCCAGACCCGCGGCAAGTCGGCCTTCTTCACGCCCAGGAGGTCGATGCGCTGGCCACCCGTCACCTTGACCGTGGGAATGGCGTACTTGTCGACCACGTCGGCGATACGCCGCAACTCCGATGCATTGGTCTCGCCGCCCCACATGCGCGGAATCACCGAGTACGTGCCGTCCTTCTGGATATTGGCGTGGGCTCTCTCGTTGATGAAGCGCGACTGTGGATCATCGATAGCCTCGCGCGGCCAGGTGCTGAGCAGGTAGTAATTGATGGCCGGCCGGCAGCTCGCGCAGCCGGTGGGGCTGCGCCAGGCGAGCGCCTGATATACCGCGGGCACCGACAGCAACCGGCTGCCGTCGGCCAGCGGCGCGCGGATGGCGGCACGCACTTCCTCGTGGCCAAGATCAGTACAGCCGCACATCGCCTTCTTGCGCGGGGCGGCGGAGTAGTCGCCGCCAACGGTGAACATGAGAATTTGCTCAACCAGGCCCGTGCACGAACCGCAGCTGGCGCTCGCCTTGGTGTGGCGCCGCACGTCATCGAGCGTGAAAAGGCCCTGCTCCTTGATGGCCTTGCAGATGCGGCCCTTGCTTACCCCGTTACAGCCACAGACTTCGTCTGTGTCCGCCATGGCCTGCGCCCGGCTCTTGCCCTCGTGGCCGGTATCGCCGATATTCGACTGGCCGAACATGAGCTGGTCGCGCATGTCGCCTATCTTGCGCCCCTCGCGCAACAGCTTGAAGTACCACGCGCCGTCAATCGTATCGCCGTACAGGCAGGCACCCACGAGGCGATCGTCCCGGATGACAAGCTTCTTGTACACCCCACCCACCGGGTCGCTCAGGATGATTTCTTCGGTGTCCTTGCCGCCCATGAAGTCGCCCGCGGAAAACAGATCGATGCCCGTCACCTTGAGCTTGGTCGACACCTGACTGCCCTCGTAGCGGCCGATTCCCATGCGCGCCAGTTGCGTTGCACAGACCTTGCCCTGCTCGAAGAGGGGGGCGACGAGGCCGTAGGTCGTGCCGCGGTGGCTCACGCATTCGCCCACGGCGTAGATGCGCGGGTCGGTTATGGTCTGCAGCGTATCGTTCACCACGATGCCGCGCGCGCAGTGCAGGCCCATGCTCTGCGCCAGATCCGTATTGGCGCGTATGCCCACGGCCATTACCACGAGATCGGCAGGCAGCTCGGTGTCGTCGGCCAGTTGCACTGCGCGCACGCGGCCCCGAGGATCGCCCAGCAGTGCCTGTGTCTTGGCCCCGGTGAAGAAGTGCAAGCCACGCCCCTCGAGCGCGGTTTGCAGCATGGTCCCGGCGGTGCTGTCCAACTGGCGCTCCATCAAGGTGGGCATGAGATGCACGACACTCACCTGCATGCCACGCAGCATGAGGCCGTTTGCCGCCTCCAGGCCAAGCAGTCCGCCGCCGATCACCACGGCGTGCTGATAACGGCTGGCCGCCTCGATCATGGTCTGCGTATCGTGGATATCGCGGTAGGCGATCACACCCTCCAGGTCCTTGCCAGGCACTGGCAGCATCACCGGATGCGAGCCGGTTGCCAGCAAGAGGCGGTCGTAGGGCGTCTGCGTGCCGTCGGCCGCGTGCACGATGCGCCGCGCCCGATCCACTGCCACAACCTTGCTGCCCAAATGCAGAGTGATGCCGTTGTCCTCGTACCATGCGCGGGGATTGAGGATGATCTGCTCGACGGTTTGCTCGCCCGCCAACACAGGCGAGAGCAGGATGCGGTTGTAGTTGGGGTGCGGCTCGGCGCCGAAGACGGTGATGTCGTATAGGTCGGGCGCCAAGCGCAGGATCTCCTCGATCGTGCGCACGCCGGCCATGCCGTTGCCCACCATCACGAGGCGCTGGCGTGGCCCGGGCAGTTGCGCCGGCGAGGGCGCGGCACCTGCCACGTCCGGATTATGTAGTCCGTCCATGGTTTCCCCTTAGGCTACGGCGGGCATGTCGGTCGCACGCGGCTGGCGCGGCGCCGGGCTGTCGAGCGCGGGCGCGGGCACGTCGGCCTCCCGCGCGCGTCCGCCTTCGCCGGCCCACTGTCGCGTCCAGCCCTTCTGCAGCTGGCGCATGGCGACGAAGACCGCCGCTGCCAACACCGCAAACAGCACGAAGCCCCAGCGGTAGCTGCCCAGGTACTGGCGCGCCATGCCCATCAGATTGGGCACGAGCCCGCCGCCCAATGCGCCCAGCTCGCCGATCATGGCGCCCGCCACCGCGGTGGTTGTCGGCCAGCGCAGCGCGACGAGCTGGAACAGCGCTCCGTTGCCGGCGCCCAGCGCGGCAAAGCACAGCATCATCAGCAAGGTCGTGGCGGTGACGGAAGCCCCCGACACGGAAATGAGCAGCAGACAGCCCACGACCGCGAGCAGTACCAGCGAGAGCGTGTTGATGCCGCCCCAGCGGTCGGAGAGCGCGCCGCCGAAGATGCGCACGGCCGAGCCCATGAAGGCGGCCAGCATGGCCAGTTGCCCGGCCTGTACCTTGCTCACGGCGAACTGGTCGTAATAGTAAGTGGGCAGGAACGAGGCCAGCCCGATGAACCCGCCAAAGGTGATGGCGTAGATGAGGCTGAATGCCCAGCCGTCTTTCTGGAACAGGCAGGCCAGTTGCTCGCGCACCGTGGCGTGGCGATCGATGTCTGGCGGCTCCTTGGCCAGAAAGATCATGACCAGCGCCGGCACGGCCACGGAGACCGCCGCCATGCCGTATACCGACTGCCATCCAAAGGCCTGCGCCAGGGGCGGGGCCAAGAGTACGGCGATTGCGGTTCCGACGTTGCCCGCTCCCACGAGTCCCATGGCCAGACCCTTGTATTTGGGCGGAAACCAGCCCGAACCCAGGGACATGGCCACGCCAAAGCTCGCGCCGGCCACGCCCAGCAATACACCCATGGTGAGCAGGTCGCCGTAACTGTTGACATGCAGGTAGCCGAACAGCATGGCACCGGCGATCAAACCCATTTCAACGAGGGTAGCGCGCTTGCGGCCAATGTACTGTGCCAACACACCCAGCGGAAAGCGCATGAGCGCACCGGCAAAGATGGGTATGGACAGCATCAGACCCTTTTGGGCCGGAGTGAGCCCGAAGGCCTCGCTGATGAACGGCGCCATCGCACCGTTGAGCACCCAGATAACGAACGTGAATGTCAGGTAGAAGAATGCAGCCGCCAGGGTGGGCGGATGGCCGGATCGCAGAAAATTTCGGACGTAAGACATGGTGTCTCCAGCGAAAGGAATGGCATGGGGGCATGGAAAGCTTCGGAGCCGCTTGGTAGCGACGCCTTGCTGGGAAATAGGGCACGCCGCAGAGAAGCGCCACATCCAGCGCGAAAGCTGATAGGTAGCGCGGGCAATGCCACCCGCCAATTCGCTGTACGCCGCACGGGGCACAGTATCGCCACCGGGCACAGGCGATAAAAACGCGTCGTTGCGTCACCGTTCAAACAAGCAAACTTTATGCCTGGCAGGCTTCTTGCGAGCACGCGTATACGGGAAATGCTGCTATGTACCTGAATTCACGAACGCAAACGCCAACACCCGCCCCGCAAGGAGGGTCCGGATGAAAGCTGTGCTGGTCCTTTGCAGCGGTTCTGACGTCCCGGCGGGACTGCTAGATGACCTTAAAAGGGCCGGGGCGCACGTCGTTGGTGCGACGAGTTGCGAGACCCTGGTGCAGGACAGCATCCGGTGCAACGCCGATCTGGTGATAGCAATTGCGCCGGCGCCGCACGCAAAGCTGTTCGCGGCAGCTGGACTGCTGGCCAGCACCCATCCTGTTGCGTTCACGGTCTTCACGGACGATATACGCGTCGAATCCATGGAACATGCCCTCGATAGCGGCATCCATTCCTGGGTCGTGCGCGGTTATCGGCCAGACCGCCTGCGCACCGAGCTGCAAATGGCACAGCTGCGCTGCGCCCGCGAGTTTCAGCAGCGCACCGCTTACGGCCAGTTGAGCCAGCGCCTGGAAGAGCGCAAGCTCGTAGACCGCGCCAAAGGCATTTTGATGAACAACCAGCAAATGGCTGAATCCGAGGCATTTCGCTTGCTGCGAGATGCAGCGATGCAGGGCAAGGAACGCGTCGGCCAGGTGGCGCAGAGGTTGATCGATGCCGCCGGCAACGCAGAGGCTATCAATCGCGCCGGACAACTACGCATGCTTTCACAAAGGCTGGTCAAGCTTCATCTGCTGGCCGCCCTGGGCGTGGACCCATCCGGCGCCGCGGCCTTGCGTCAGGCATCGATCGGCCGGCTGACGCAGAACCTGGACATGCTGTCGGGGCTGCTATCAAGTGCCACCTTCGGTGACCTTCTAGCAACGACGACGGATGCGTGGACCGACCTCGAACATGCGCTATCCGGCAGTGCTGCGCCTCACGGCGCGCAGGCCATCGATGCCGCAGCTGAAACCCTGCTGACGGCGGCCGAACAACTGACGTCAGCGCTTGAATCGGCCAGCCCGGTGGCACGGACGCACGTTATCAATTTATCCGGACGCCAGCGCATGTTGTCGCAGCGCTACGCCAAGCTCGCCCTGCTCCATGCGGTTGCCGATGAGCAGCAGCGCACCGGCCTCGTAAATGAACTGTGGGGGGTCGCTGGCAATTTCGAGCAGGCCCTGGAGGAGTTGCGCCTGTCTCCGCTCACGGGTGCGCTGGGCCGGGAAATCCTCAAGGCGGCAAAAAGCACGTGGTCCCGATTACAGGATCGGGAGGCTGCGCCGCTCGCGGAACAACTCGTGGCCATTGCGCAGTGCAGTGAGGAACTGCTCGAACAATTCGACCGTATGACGGAGGATTACGAGCATAGCCTCAGGGTGCTCGTGAGCTGAACACAGGGAACCCGGCTGCGGACAGCACCGAAGTCGACGACAAGCTTCGGAGAAGTTCGATAAGTTCGATCTTTTCCTGCGGAGGAATCGCCATGGGCGCGATGAACGTAGATATACCTGAAGCCGCCCCTATTGGGCAGGCGGGCGGGATTGCGTCCACCACCAATGTCACGGCGTGCTGGCCCAGCAAGGGTTGCGGCCTCTCCGCCCAAGCCCAGGGGCAGTGAAATAGTTGATAACTGGGTGTCTACCTAAGCGGAAAGGTTCATGGATAGAGCCATGCTGGCGTCCCCAAGGGGATTCGAACCCCTGTTACAACCGTGAAAGGGTCGTGTCCTAGGCCTCTAGACGATGGGGACGGACGTCAAACCGCTGGTACGAAAAACACTACAAACCACTGAAAAAACACACTACTTCGGTAATTCTTGGTGGAGGTAAGCGGGATCGAACCGCTGACCTATTGCATGCCATGCAAGCGCTCTCCCTGCTGAGCTATACCCCCCACATGTGAACACTACATTTTAGGCTGACAGCGCCGGTAAGCCAAGGCGCCTGCAGCGTCCCGGCTTTCACTTCCGGCCAGCTGCTCGGGCCCGACGTTAATAG
>CAIQGU010000192.1 GCA_903871435.1 uncultured Burkholderiales bacterium
CAAACAGCGGCGCAAACAGCAGCGCAGGCAGCGGCGCCCACACCGGCCGCACGCGTGCGTGCCTGGCTGGCACGCGAGTTCGGCGAGTTCATGCGTATCCGCGAGGTCGACACGCCGGATGCCTTGCTCCTGGCGCCCGCGCAGCGCCAGCTCCTGCGCGACCGGTTCCGTCTCGGGGTGCTGGATCTGCGCCAGGCGATCCTGGCGCGCGATGAACGGGCCGTACATGCCGAGGCGGGCGCGCTCGATGCGCTGCTGGAGCATTACTTCGATCCCAACCAGCCCGAAGTTGCCGCTGCGCGCGCCCAGCTGAAGGCGGCCGCGGCCACCGTCGTACCGGCAGCTGCGCTGACCCTCGACGAAACGCTGGCGGCCATACATGCGGCGCGGGCGGCGGCCGATGGCGGGGCGGCCCGGCAATGAAGACGCTGCTCTGGGGGCTCTGGCTGGCGCTGGTGGCCGCCGCCATTGCGGTTCTGCTGCAGAACAACCAGGGCACGGTGGTTGCCATTGCGCCGCCCTGGCGGGTCGATTTCTCGCTCAATTTTTTCATTCTCATCGCGATGTTGAGCGCCTGGCTGTGCTTCCGGGTGGGCCGTGTCTACCAGCGCCTGCGCGATTTTCCCGAGCGGGTGCGCGCCTATCGCGAGCGCCGCTCTGAGCTGGGCGCGCTGCGCAGCCTGCGCGAGTCGCTCAAGGCCCTCTTCGAAGGCCGGTTTGCGCGCGCCGAGCGTGCCGCGCAGCGCGCCCAGTCGGTGCCCCCGGTGGCCGCGCTGGCTGCCCTGGTGGGCGCACGCGCGGCCCATCGCATGCAGGAATACGAGCGCCGCGAGCAGTGGCTGGAGCGCGCCGAGCCCGACGCGGAATTGGCCACGGCGCGGCTGGTGCTGAGCGCCGAGATGTGGTCGGAGCAACGCGACAGCGCGCGGGCGCTGCGGATAGTCGAGCAGTTGCACGAATCCGGCGCGCGTCATATCCACGCCATGCGCATCGCCCTGGTGGCGCACCTGCAATCCAATCACTGGGAAGAGGCCATCCGTATCGTGCGCGTGCTCGACAAGCACCGCGGACTGCCAGCGCCGGCCTCGTTGGCCTACCGGGTTCTGGCCTATCGCGGCCAGTTGCGCGAGAACGCGGCCGATGCGGCCTCGCTGGCGCGCGTCTGGAATGCCGTACCCGCTGCCGACCGCGCAACTCCGGAGCTCGCCCTGGAAGCGGCCGCATGCTTCAACCGCCTGGGCCGTGGCAACGATGCCGCCAGTGTGCTGGAGCATGCGCTCAAGGCCCAATGGACCGAGCGCCTGCTGGACGAATATGCGCGCTGCGCGGGCATCAATGTGTCGGCGGCCATTGCCCAGGTCGAGGCTTGGATGCAGGAACACGGGCGCAGCGCGGCGGCGTTACGCTGTCTGGGCCGCATCTGCCTGCGCGCGCGCCTCTGGGGCAAGGCGCGCAATTATCTGGAGGAAAGCCAGCGGACCCAGGCCGACGCGGACACCGCCCTGGCGCTGGGCGAATTGGCCAAGGCCATGGGCGATGACGCCGCGGCGGCCCAGTGCTTTCGCGATGCCGCCCGCGGACTGGCCGAGCGCAGCGCCCAGCCCGCCCTGGCGCGGCCGCGCTGGTTCCGGCGGGAACCCAGCCTCTAGTCGCGTGATGCCTCCCGCTACAATTGCGCTTCCAGGATGCTGCGCAAGGTACGCGGCGCTGGCAATTTCGGAAGGTCGCCCATGAGTTTGAGCAAGGTTGGTGCCGGGAAATCACTGCCGGATGAATTCAACGTCGTCATTGAAATCTCGATGAACGCCGACCCCGTCAAGTACGAGGTGGATAAGGAGTCCGGGGCCTTGTTCGTCGACCGCTTCATCGGCACCGCCATGCACTATCCCTGCAATTACGGCTACATCCCGCATACGCTGGGCGAGGATGGCGATCCGATCGACGTACTGGTCATTACGCCATTTCCTCTCCATCAGGGCGTTGTGGTGCGCTCCCGGTGCCTGGGACTGCTGGCAATGGAGGACGATGGCGGTGGCGATGCCAAGCTGCTGGCGGTGCCTATCGACAAGGTACTGCCCTGGTACAAGCACTGGAAATCCCCGTCGGATATTGCGCCCGAGCGCCTCGCGCAAATCCAGCATTTTTTCCAGCACTACAAGGACCTGGAGGCCGGCAAGTGGGTCAAGATCGTCGGCTGGAAGGGGGCCGAAGAGGCCCGCGCCGAAATCATGGCGGCCGTGGCGCGCTACGACGCGGCCGCGGTGAAGCCGGCGTTTTGAGCCCACAACGAGCCGCATCTCCCGGCGGCGCCATGCCCGATCCGGTGGAATCCGCGGCGGGGCCTGCATTGCGGGTGGCCATAGCCCAGATCAACTGCACGGTCGGGGATTTTGCCGGCAATACGCAGCGCATCCTCGCAGCCGCGCAGGCGGCGGCCGAGGCGGGTGCAGAACTGCTGCTCACGCCCGAACTTTCCATTTCGGGTTATCCCCCCGAAGACCTGCTGCTGCGCGCGTCCTTCTTCGAGGCTGCCGATGCCGCGCTCATGGGCCTGGCCCAGGCACTGGCGGCATTCACCACTCTGCGCGTGGTGGTGGGCCACCCGCTGGCCCGCGAGGGCCAGCGTTTCAATGCCGCCAGCGTGTTGTCGCGCGGCGTGGTCATCGGCACCTACTGCAAGCACGATCTGCCCAACTATGATGTCTTCGACGAGCAGCGCTACTTCCGTCCGGACAATCGCCCCTTTGTCTTCGAGATCCGCGGCACGCGCTTTGGCATCAATATCTGCGAAGACACCTGGTTCTCCTACGCGCCGCAGTGCGCGGCTGCCGCCGGCGCGCAGGTCCTGCTGGTGCCCAACGGCTCGCCCTTTCACCTGGACAAGCAGAACCAGCGCCTGGAAGTGATGCGGGCCCATGTTTCGCAGGCCGGCCTGGCGCTGGTTTATGCCAATCTCGTCGGTGGCCAGGATGAGCTCGTTTTTGACGGCGGCTCCTTCGTGCTCGATGCCTCCGGCGCGCTCGTGGCCCGGGCGCCGGATTTTGTCGAACATCTGCACTTTGTCGATTTCATCGACGGCGTGCCCCAACCGGGCGACTGCGCGGTGCCCGCCACCCTCGACGCCCAGGCCTACGAGGCGCTGAAGCTGGGCTTGCGCGACTACATCGACAAAAACGGCTTTCCGGGCGCAATCGTCGGCTTGAGCGGCGGAGTCGACTCCGCACTGACACTGGCACTGGCCCACGACGCGCTGGGGCCAGAGCGGATTCGCGCGGTGATGATGCCCTCGCCCTACACCGCGCAGATCAGCCTGGACGATGCGCGTGAGATGGCGTCCATCCTCGGTGTGCGCTACGACGTGCTGGACATCAAGCCTGCGTACGATGCCTATCTTGCTACTCTGGACAAACAGTTCGAAG
>CAIQGU010000193.1 GCA_903871435.1 uncultured Burkholderiales bacterium
AAAACAGCGCCAGGGTGGCCGGTATGGAAACCGCAAGGGCGTTGACCGTGTAAGGGAGCCACAGCCGCCGCACCGCCGGCAGTGCGCGCTGGCGTGGCGCCGCTTCCGGCAGTCCGGAGATCTTCTGGCGCCCGTCGTCCGGCGATCGCTGCCAGGGCGGCGCAAGCCGCAGCAGCACCACGACGGCTCCGCCCAGCAGCACGGCAAATCCAACGGCATATGCAGCCATCGCGAGGCCAGGCGTCCATCCCGAGGCACGCGTCATCCAGGCGGGAAGAACGCTGGCGATGACCACACCCGCAAGACCGGCCGCCTCACGCCATGCGCCGGCTCTGGTGCGCCCAAACGTATCGGGCGCAACACGCGCACCCCAGGACAGCAAAGTGATATTGAGGAAGCTATGCGCGCAATACGTCAGCGCCAAGGTCACCGACAGCCACGCCATGGGCAACCATCCCGTGCCACCCACGGGCGGAAACCACAGTGCCGCAAAGGCGCTGGCGAGGATGGCAGCAGCGGTCCACAGCGCGCCTCCCAGCCGACCGCGGGCGGCGAGCCGTCCCACCAGCCGGCCCAGCCAGGGGTCCTGGGCCGTATCGAGGATGCGCGCACCGAAAAGGACGTAACCGGTGACGGGCAGCGCCATGCCGACGTGCTCCACGTACCAGGAGGGCACCTGGATGTAGACCGGCAGGGCAACCATCGCCAGGGGGAGTGCCAGCAGCCCGTATGCCGCCAGGGCCTGGGGCTTCAATCGTGCTGCCCGTCGCGTGTCCCGAGAAGATGCGCCCGCAGGTCGGCGTCGCGGGTGCGCGGATCCAGCCAGATGGCGAAGAACGCACGCGCGAAGTCTTGGTCGTCGATATCGGCGAGCAACTGGGCGCCGCGATAAAAGCGTACGCCGTGGCCGGGAAGATAGACACCGGTGAGCTGGTCGCCTTCCCGCACGTCGACAAAACAGCGCTCGAGTACCTGGCGCCATTGCTCCTGCTGACGCACCGGGAGTGCTTCGCCAAAAAGGCGTTTCATCTCGTCGATACTCGCCGCGACGATGCGATCCCGGCTGATGGAACGGTAGTAGGTGAGCTCCAGCGCGAAAGGCTCGTTACCTTGCGTGGGCAGGCGCTCGCCAATGAGCCGCGCGTGATAAATGCGAAACCCCCACCAGCGCAGGTCGCCTTCTCCCAGCGTCTGCGCCGCCCCCAGATCATCTTGCAATGCGGCGGCCACGAGCGGCGCGGACTCCGGCTGGGCCAATGCGCTGGCCGTCATGGCCTTGGAGGGTCCCGGGTACAAACCGGCCGCAAGGACGAGCGTCAGGGCCAGCGCAAACGCCGACGCCGTCGCCATGCGTGCCGCGCGGCGGGCGGCACGGTGCGTGCTAGCGCGCGCCGTTGCGTTCAAGCAGGAAGTGCATGACATCGGTACGGCCCTCCTCGAATCCGGCCTCGCAATAGGCGAGATACAGCCGCCAGGTGCGCAGGAAAACCTCGTCGAAGCCCTGCTCCAGAATGGCGTCGCGCGCGGCCTCGAACTTCTGGCGCCAGCGGCGCATGGTTTCCGCGTAGTCCTTGCCGAACGCCAGGACGTCGCGGGTGACCAGGCCATTGCGCGTGGCCGCAGCGATGAAGCGCTTGCCCGAGGGCAGCATGCCGCCGGGAAAGATGTAGTGGCGAATGAAGTCGCTGCTGAGCTGGTAGCGCTCGAAGCGCTCGTCGTCGATGGTGATGGACTGCACCAGGGCACGCCCGTGCGGCACCAGCAGACGGCTGACCGCCTGGAAC
>CAIQGU010000194.1 GCA_903871435.1 uncultured Burkholderiales bacterium
CCTGTTCTACGAACCGCTATTCATTTTTTACCGCGCCTCCGCGCCCATGCAGCGCCTCTCGGAGCTGCGCGGCCGGCGCGTCGCCATCGGCCCCGAGGGCAGCGGCACGCACGCGTTGGCACTGGCGCTGCTCAAGGCCAACGGGATCGAGCCGCGTAACGATCCGTCGCTCACCGACCTGGGCGGCGCGGCCGTAACCCAGGCGCTGATGGCACGGCGCATCGATGCCGCATTCCTGATGAGCGATTCCTCTGCGAACGAGAACGTAACCGCGTTGCTCCATGCCCCAGGCGTGCGGCTGTTCAGCGTTACCCAGCCCGACGCCTATGCGCGCCGCTTTCGCTACCTGGGCAAGCTCGATATCGGCGCCGGCACGTTCGACCTGGGCGCCAATATTCCCCCAGCACCCGTGACGCTGCTGGCGCCCACGGTGGAACTCGTCGCACGCGCGGGCCTGCACCCGGCGCTGTCCGACCTGCTGATAGAGGCGGCACGCGAGGCGCACGGTCATGCGGGACTGCTGCACACGGCTGGCGAGTTTCCCGCTCCGCTGGAGCATGAGTACGCCATCAGCGACGATGCGGCCCGGTATTACAAATCCGGCAAGAGTTTTTCCTATCGCCACCTGCCGTTCTGGCTCGCCACCATCGTCGACCGCATCGTGGTGGTGCTGATCCCGGCCTTGATCCTGCTGATTCCCGCGCTGCGCCTGATTCCCTTCCTGTACAGCTGGCGCGTGCGCCGTCGCATCCACCGGCGCTATGCGGAGCTCATGGCGCTTGAGCGCGAGGCGCTGGCGGCAACTTCCGAGGAGCAGCGCAAGCCGCTGCGCAGCCGCCTTGAGGAAATCGACTCGGCGGTCATCAATCTGAAAATACCCTCGTCATTTGCCGACCAGCTCTACGTCCTGCGCGAGCACATGAAGTTTGTCCGCGAACGCCTCGCCGCAGGTCAAGCGGCGGCGGATCAATAGCCTTCACCAGAACGGTCACCCGGAAATTCGCTCCGGCAGTACGGGGGGCCCGGGGTCGGCTCCGGTCATCCTCGTTTTGCACCGTCCATCCCATTTCACTTTTCCGGCAAGCGCGTGCCTCCTACTATTTTTCCAGGAGGTAACAACCATGAACCGAAATTCCCGTACGTCCGTCATTCGCACCACGATTTTTACCCTGCTGCTCCTGCCATTGCTGGCATGGGCGGATCCGGCAGCTTTCCAGGTCAAACGCATCGGTCAGGGTGCGCCGATCATCCTGATACCGGGACTTGCCTCGGCGGGCGAGGTCTGGGAGCCCACCGCCCGCCATTTGGCGCTGCATTACGAGTGCCACATCCTGACTCTTGCCGGTTTTGCCGGCGTTGCCCCGATAAAGACACCCCTGTTGGCAACCGTGGAGAATGAACTCGCCGACTACATTGTCCGCAATCATCTACAGCGGCCCGTATTGGTCGGCCACAGCCTGGGTGGGCTCCTGGCCTTGCGCCTCGCCGCCGACCACCGCGAAATGGTGGGCCGGGTTGTGATCGTCGATGCCCTCCCGGCCCTGGGTGCTACGCAGAATCCTGATGCAAACGCGGAGCAGCTGGCGCAGGCCGCTGAACAGGTGCGTGCGGCGATGCTGGCCAGCGATGCCGCAAGCTATGCGGCCAGCCAGCGTCAGGCGATAGCTTCCATGGTGACCCGAGCCGAGGATGTCGACCGGATTGCGGCCTGGGGTCAGGCATCGGACCGAACCACGGTGGTAAATGCCATGGCAGATGCCCTGCGCACCGACCTGCGCCAGGACGTCGCCAGGATCCAGGCGCCAACCCTGGTCCTGGGTACCTGGATCGAATACCAGGCCTTTGCACCACGTGCAGCCATCGAGGCTACGTTTCAGGGGCAGTACCAGAAGCTGCCCGGCGTAAAGATCGTCTTGGCCGATAATGCCCGCCATTTCATCATGGTGGATGACCCGTCGTGGCTGCAGGCACGCATCGACGATTTCCTGAAGGAGTGAAACGCGCAATGGCTTCCCATCCGCCGCCACTGGGCGACGCCTTCTGGCGCGGCCGCGTGTATTGGGCCTGCCAGTCGGCCGGCTGGGGTGCGGTAACGGCCCTCAATGTAGCCTTTGCCGTCGTAACTGCACCTGCCAGCGCAGGCAGTTATATGCTCATCTACCTGTGGGCCGGTTGCACGGCGCTGGCGCTCACGCATGGCTGGCGCGCTTTCCTGCGCCGCAGCGGCTGGATGGGACGCGATGCGCACCCCGCCTGGGTACGACTGGCCCTCGTCATCCCTTTGCTCGGACTTGCGCAGACCCTGATGGCAGCACTGGGCTTTCTGGCGCTGCAGCCACCGGGCAGTTTCAAGAGCTGGGCATGGCTGCCGGTGGCGACCGTATTCTGGACGGTTGCCATCATTGTCTGGACGGCGCTCTACGGACTGGCGCTGTCATTGCGCCGGAGCCGTCGCCTAGAAAAGGAAACGCTGCAGCTTGCCGTACACGCCAAGGAATCGGAACTGCATGCCCTGCAATTGCAGATCAATCCGCACTTTTACTTCAACAGCCTTAACAGCCTGCGCGCGCTGATCTTTGCCGATCCGGCGGCAGCCGCGGGAATGGTCGATCAACTGGCCGCGCTGATGCGCTACGCCCTGCAGTCCAGCCGTCTGGCGCTCGTGCCGCTGTCCAGCGAGCTCGACGCAGTTGGCCAATACCTTGCCATAGAAAAGATCCGCTTCGAGGAGCGCTTGCGCATCAGCTACGACATCGCTCCGGACCTCGATGACGTCCGAGTTCCGCCGATGACGCTGCAGACATTGGTGGAAAATGCCGTCAAGTACGGCGTTGAGCATCGATCCACCGGAAGTGTCGTGCGTATTGGTGCGGCACGCGACGGTAACGTGGTCGAGATCACGGTGGCCAATGAAGGGCAACTTGTTGCGGGTGCCGACTCGACAAAGCTTGGACTGGAAAACGCGCGGCGGCGTCTCGCCCTCTCGCTTGGCGAAGGCGCGACGCTGGCGCTTAGCCAATCGGGCGGCTGGGTTCGCGCAGCTGTGCGGATCCCCGTGGCCATATGAGTGGCAACATGATCCGCGCGCTCATCGTGGATGACGAGCGGCTTGCGCGCAGCGAACTGCTGCGTTTGCTCAAACCGCACGGTCTCATCCAGGTATTGGGCGAGGCTGCGGACGCCGCGGCTGCGAAGGCTGCCATCGAAATGCACGCGCCGGATCTTGTCTTTCTTGATGTCCAGATGCCCGGTGCCAGCGGCTTTGACCTGCTTGCTTCGTTGGACGACGTGCCGCAGGTCATATTTACCACGGCTTTTGACAGTTACGCCCTGAAGGCATTCGAAGTCAACGCGCTCGACTTTCTTCAAAAACCCATCCATGCCGACCGCCTTGCGATCGCGGTGGAACGCGCCCGGGAGCAAATCGTGCGCTCACGGGCGCAGCCGGAGACGCTGGATAGAATCTTCATCAAGGATGGCGGTCGATGCTGGTTTGTGGCAGTGCGCGATATTCTGCTCTTCGAGTCCGAGGGCAATTACACGCGCGTGTACTTCGGCGGCGAGCGACCGCTCATGTTACGTTCCCTCAACCATCTTGAGCAGCGGCTGGACGTTGGCCGTTTCTTCCGCGCCAACCGGCGCCAGATCGTCAACCTGGACTTCGTTTCCCACGTCGTTACTTCTCCGGCCGAGGAGTTGGTGCTGGTTGTGGGTGACGGTCTCCGGGTAGTCTTGTCTCGCCGGCGCGCCGCTGAATTTCGTAACAGGAACACGCTTTGATGCCGTCGAAGCGGCGTATTGGTAGTTGAATTTTGGTATAAGACGGGCCTGCGTCGCGTAGCTTTGCTCGCGCGGACTCGCCTCCCCCAAAGGATGACTTCCATGACAACTCTCAATATCAACGGTGAGCTGGTTCGGGTTGACGCCGACCCGTCCACGCCGGTCTTGTGGGCATTGCGCGATGTGCTGGGCATGACCGGCACCAAGTTCGGCTGCGGCGTTGCCGCGTGCGGAGCCTGCACGGTGCACGTGAACGGGCAGCCGACACGATCCTGTGTCACGCCCATCTCCGCGGTGGTTGGTCAGAAAATCACCACCATCGAGGGCGTAGGCAGCTCGCCCGTGGGCAAGGCGGTCCAGGCGGCCTGGATCGCCCACGACGTCGCGCAATGCGGCTACTGCCAGAGCGGCCAGATCATGAGCGCCACCGGCCTGCTGGAAACCAACAAGAAGCCCAGCGATGCCGATATCGATTCGGCCATGGCCGGCAATCTGTGCCGCTGCGGCACGTATCAGCGCATACGCGCCGCCATTCACGACGCTGCCAAGTCACTGGCCTAAAGGAGCACGACATGGACGCCGACCGTATCGCCATGCGCCTTTCAGGCGCTACCCGCCCCCGCACCGTACGTTTTCACCGCCGCGATTTCCTGCGCCTGAGCGCGCTGGCCGGCGGCGGCCTCGTCATTGCCTGGAACGCTCCGGTGGCACTGGCCGCCGAGGGCGCTGCCCCGGCGGCAAGCCCGCCGCTGCCCAATCCCACGCCTTTTATCCGCATCAACGCCGACAACACCGTGGATATCACGGTCAACCGCCTCGATTTTGGCCAGGGGGCGCTCACGGCTCTGCCCATGCTGGTGGCCGAGGAACTGGACGTCGACTGGGCTCAGGTGCGATCCAACCTGGCGCCGGCGGGTGATGCCTACAAGGACCCCGTCTTTGGTGTCCAGATGACGGGTGGCTCCAGCGCCGTGCCCCACTCGTGGCTGCAGTACCGGCAGGTCGGTGCCGTCACCCGGGCCATGCTGGTGGCCGCCGCGGCCGAGCAATGGAAAGTGCCGGTGGCGTCGTGCACCACCGCAGGCGGCACCGTGCACTCGGGCAGCCACAAGGCCACCTACGCCGCCTTGGCCGAGGCCGCTGCTCGGCAGCCGATTCCCGAAAAAGTCGTGCTCAAGCCGGCCGCGCAGTTCAAGATCATCGGCAAGGGCAAGGGCCGCATCGATGCCGCAGCCAGCGCCACCGGCAAGAAGAATTACGGCATCGACACGCGCCTGCCCGGCATGACGGTGGCCTTGCTGCAGCGCGCTCCCACCTTCGGTGGCCAGGTCGCCAGCTTCGATGCGGCGCGCGCGCTGGCCATCAAGGGCGTGCGCGATGTCTTCCAGGTTCCCACGGACCGCGGCGGCACGGGCATTGCCATTGTGGCGGACGGCTACTGGCCGGCCAAGCAGGCGCGGGACGCTGTGCAGATCACCTGGAAGGCGGGCGTCGGTGGAACCGTGAGCAGCGACAGCCTGCTGGCTTCGTATCGCGATGCCGCCAAGACGCCGGCCGTTACCGCACTGGACCATGACCTGAGCGGAGCGGCCGGCGCCACCCGGCGCATCGGTGGCGAATACCGCTTCCCCTACCTGGCCCATGCGCCCATGGAGCCGCTCAACGCCACTTTTGACCTCAAGCCCGGCGCGGCAAAAGTGCTGGCC
>CAIQGU010000195.1 GCA_903871435.1 uncultured Burkholderiales bacterium
GCATCGCACAGCAGCGAATCGTCCAGGATCATGCGGTGCAGGTCGAGAAAAGCCCGTACCTCGGCCAGCGCATCGTCGGCAACGTTGTTGCGCAGCTCTTCGAGCTCGGCGCGCACCAGCGAGAAGGCATTGTTGAGGCGCGCCACTTCGTGCAGCACATCCCCGCGCTGGATATTGAACTGGCGGATATCGAGCTCGCTGGGCGCCAGCAGGTGCGCGCGACCGATGACGATGCCGCGCGCCACTCCCAGTCCGGTGAGCTGCTTGCCCATCGCCATCAACCCGTCGCTTCGCCAAAGCCGCCGTCGATGAGCTCACCGATGGCCTGGACCGCTTTTTCCTCGTCGAGACCGTCGGCCTCTATCGTGACGACGCTCCCCGCGCCGGCCGCGAGCATCATCACGCCCATGATCGACTTGGCATTGACCCGCCGCGCATCCTTGGCGATGAAGACCTCGCACTGGAAACGCGACGCTGCCTGCGTCAGCTGCGCCGAGGGCCGGGCATGCAGCCCAAGCTTGTTGCGGATGGTGAAGGGGCGGGAAATCATCGTTGGGGGATCATCGTTTGCCCGGTGCCGCCGCGGGCGCCGTGGGCGCAGTTGGCGCAGCGGGCGCAGCGAAAACCCCGGAATTTGCCGAATCCGCGGTCATGTCCTGCACGCCGTTCACACCGCCGGCCACCGTCTTGGCCACGAGCTCGGGGAGCTTGAGATCGCCGTAGCACAGCGCCCGTAGCAGCATGGGCAGGTTCACCCCCGAAACCACCGCCACGCGGCCGGGGTCTGCCATGCGCGCGGCCACGTTGCCCGGGGTGGCGCCGATCACGTCGGTCAGCACCATCACACCCTCGCCGCGATTGACCTCGCGCACGAGCTGCGCGGCCTGCGCCACGGCACTGCCGATATCTGCGTCGGGCGCAACGTCCATGCCGACCATCTGCCGCGACGACGCGCAGGGATCGCGGCTGTAAACGTGGCGGGCCGCCTCGATGAGGGCGCTGGCCAGTGGACGGTGGGCAATGATGACGATGGTGACCATGACGCGTTGGGCAAAGACGCTTTCGGCAGGATTTGTGCTGGGCGGATTTGTGCTCGGCCCGCGATTATCGCGCTTTCAGCGCGCGCTTTCAGCGTGCGCTTTCAAGACGCTGGGTGGGTGCGGCCAGGCGCTGTTCCAGCGCATCGGCGAAGGCGGCGGCCACATCGAAGCGGCTTTGCTGGGTGATTTCAACGAAGCAGGTGGGGCTGGTGACGTTGATTTCCGTGAGATGGTCGCCGATGACGTCCAATCCAACCAGCAACAGGCCGCGCGCGTCGAGGATGGGGCCCAGGGATTCGGCGATTTCACGGTCTCGTTGCGTGAGTTCGCGCGCATAGCCGGTGCCGCCGGCTGCAAGGTTGCCGCGCGATTCGCCGGCCTTGGGCACGCGCGCCAGGGCGTACGGCACGGGCTGGCCGCCGATGACCAGGATGCGTTTGTCGCCCTGCGCGATGGCCGGCAGGAAGCGCTGCGCCATGACGGTACGCGTGCCTTCGATGGTCACGGCTTCGAGGATGGCATTGGTATTGGGGTCGCCCGGCGACAGACGGAATATGCCGCTGCCCCCCATCCCGTCGAGCGGCTTGACGACGATCTCGCCCTGATCGCGCTGGAATGCCAGGATCTCCTCGGGGTCGCCGGTCACTACAGTGGGGGCGATGAAGGCGGTGAACTCGGTGATGGCGAGCTTTTCGTTGTGGTTGCGCAGGGCGGCGGGATCGTTGAAGACGCGTGCGCCCGTGCGCATGGCGGCGCCCAGCAGGTGGGTGGCATAGAGGTATTCCGAGTCAAACGGCGGATCCTTGCGCATGAGCACGGCCGCAAATCCATCCAGGCCTCGCGGCTCAGCCGACCGCGCGGGCGTGAACCACGCATCGCCGCCGCCCGGCGCTCCGGGTGGCGCGACCGGAGCCAGCCCTATGGGCAGCGCCAGCGCCCGCACCCCGCCGTGGCCCCCGGTCGGTTCCCATAACCCGCTGCGCGCGCTGCTGTGCCAGCTCAGTTCCCGCGGCGTGCACACCCAGATCCCGTAGCCGCGCCGGGCCAGTTCGCGCATCATGGCGATGCTGGAGTCCTTGGCCGGCTTGAGCGTATCCGGAGGATCGATCACGAACAGCAAGTCGCGCTGTCCGGCGTTCGGTCCGGCGCCTTGCCCGTTCACGTCATCGTTTGCGATGGTTGCCACGCGGTGCGGGTCCGCTTAACCGGCGAGCGCCGGTGTGGCGGGCGCGCCGAGCGCATTGCCACCGACTTTCGCCGGATCCGTACGCTCCAGTTCCAGCGCGGCAGCCAGCAGGGCCAGCCGGCCGATGACGCCGTAAACGTAATAGCGGTTGAGCGCGCTTTCGCCGGGCTGCGCATGCTGGTCGGGCAGGTTGCAACTGCACGGGAAGGCCAGCGGCACGAAATGCATGCCCGGCGCGTTGAGGTTCTCGTCGATGCCGCGATCCGGGTGGACGCGGTAGAAACCGCCCACTACGTAGCGGTCGATCATGTAGACCACAGGTTCGGCCACGCCGTGCTCGACCTTCTCGAAGCTGGGGACACCCTCCTGGATGATGACCTCGGAGACCTGCAGGCCCTCTTTTACCACCGCCATCTTGTTGCGCTGCTTGCGGTTGAGCGAGGCCACTTCCGCGGCGTCGTGGACGGTCATGATGCCCATGCCATACGTGCCGGCATCAGCCTTGACGATGACAAAGGGCTTTTGCTGGATGCCGTGGGTCCGGTATTTTTCCCGGATGGCCGTTAGGACGATGTCGACCTGGCTGACCAGGCAGTCATTACTGGCTGTGTCGCGGAAATCGACCTCAGCGCAGCGCGCGAAAATGGGGTTGATCAACCACGGGTCGACCCCGGCAAGTTGCGCAAATTCCGCCGCCACGTCGTCATAACAGGCGAAATGCGTTGATTTGCGGCGTACCGCCCATCCGGCATGGGCGGGCGGAAGCATGGTCTGGGTGGAATCGAGCCCCTGCAGGATTTCCGGGATGCCGGCGGACAGGTCGTTGTTGAGCAGGACGACGCACGGATCGAAATCTGCCACCCCCACGCGATTGCCGTTGCGGCGGA